>NZ_JBKVCZ010000029.1:0-59592 GCF_046966825.1 Hungatella sp.
GTCTGCATATCGCCGTCCCCGGTCTGATTGCCGCCGTCGCCGGCGTTCGCACCCTTGTAGAGACAGGCTGCAACATCAGCTTCCACAACGACCACCTTTGGCGGGTTTTCCGGATAACGGTTTGCGAAGTAGCCCTGTACAGCTCCGGCAAGAGAACCAACGCCTGCCTGAACGAATACGTGAGTCGGTCTGTCGCATCCGTATTCCTCTAACTGCTCGCCGGCTTCCATCGCCATGGTTCCGTATCCCTGCATGATCCATGCCGGAATCTCTTCGTAGCCGTCCCATGCGGTATCCTGTACGACAACGCCGTGCTCTGTCTTAGAAGCGGCATCGGCTGCCATGCGTACACATTCGTCGTAGTTGACTTCCTCGATGGTAACGTCAGCGCCTTCCGCCTTGATGTTATTGAAACGGGTGATGGTGGAGCCCTTCGGCATGAAGACAACTGCCTTCTGTCCTAACCGGTTGGCCGCCCATGCAACACCTCGTCCATGGTTTCCGTCTGTGGCTGTAAAGAAGGTAGCCTGGCCGAATTCCTCGCGGAGTGCTTCGGAAGTCAGAACACTGTATGGAAGATCGGAGACGTCTTTACCTGTCTGCTGTGCTATGTACTTCGCAATCGCGAAGGAACCGCCCAAAACCTTGAAAGCGTTTAAACCGAAGCGGTAGGATTCGTCCTTCACATAAACCTGGCCGAGTCCTAAGTATTCAGCCATATGGTCGAGCTTCGCAAGCGGTGTCTTGCTGTACTGTGGGAAGCTCTCATGGAATTTCCTTGCCTTTCCGATTTCGTCCAGCGCCATGACAGGTAAATTCTTGTCGTCTGTCTTCGGCATGGTGTTAACCACCCATTCGATTGGATTCATGATGTTTGATTCTCCTTCTTATTTAATAATGAATTTAAAATGGAAATTTTATTGAAAACTTATTTGTTCTCTTTTCCGGCGTCCATGTAGCTGTAAAGCGTGAACTTGGATATACCGAAAAAGTTGGAAACCTTGTCGCCGGATTTTGTGATCAGGAATGCCCCGGCATCGTTTAAATACTGAATCGCTGTGATCTTGTCATCCTTGCTCATCAGCGCCACCGGTTTGCCGACCAGCTGTACGGACTGTTCGATGAGCGTATCTAAAAGGTCGTTGACGTTGTGCGTGATCTTTCTTGGCTGCCTGTCTTCTCCGGACATCTCCGCAGTGGAGATGAGAGAGCGGATCGAGTTGTCAACAGTGAGCAATCCTGTGATGTCATAATTTAAGGAAAAGATATAATCAATGGTACCGTCCTTTCCTCTTATATACATGGTACTGGATTTTAAAATCCTTCCGTCATCTGTCTTCGTTAAATAAGACAGCCGGTCTTTTAAGCATTCAGGATTCCGGTTCAGCGTTTCAAGAACGATTTCCGAAGGTCCGTCTCCCAGTTTTCGGTTGCTTACGTGACCGTTTTCGATATAGACGATGGAGCTCTCTATATCCTGCTTTTTTAAGTCGTGGATGACCACCTCACAGGCGTTTCCAAAATGGGATGCCACACCGTGTGCAATCTGCGTCAGTTGTTCGAGCTTTGAATCCATCTTGTAACCCCCCTTGCTTGAATTCTTATACTCCCATCATAACATAAAAAAATGAAAAATCAATACTTTTTCTAAAAATTTTTTAGGCAAACTAATTTTTTTTGTATTTTCATCTTGCATTTCTTACTTTTAGATGATACACTGTACCTATAAAGATATTTATGGTACAAACTGCATAAAAATGATGAGAAGGAAAAAGTTCTCAGGGACAATATGCAAGAACAATGCACGGGAGACGGGGAAGGTCCCATGTGCACACTGTATACTCAAAATTTTTAAGATTTTGACGAAAAATTAGGAAAAAGAGAGAAAAGGAGATGGAGACATGCTGATTATCGGTAATGGAAGAATGATCACAAGAAACCCGGAGGCTCCGTTTTTGGAAGACGGGGCAGTGGCGATGGATGGATCCACTATTATGAAAGTAGGAACGACAAAAGAGATAAAAGAGGCATATCCCGATGCAGAATATATCGACGCCAAAGGCGGCGTCATCATGCCGGCGTTTATCAACGCGCATGAGCACATCTACAGCGCATTTGCAAGAGGCTTAAGCATCAATGGCTACGATCCCCACGGTTTCCTGGAGATCCTGGACGGAATGTGGTGGACGATCGACCGCAACTTAACACTGGAGGAGACAAGGCTTTCCGCCATGGCAACCTATATCGATTCCATTAAGAATGGTATTACCACCACCTTCGATCACCATGCAAGCTTCGGCCACATACGCGATTCCCTGTTTAAAATAGAAGAAGCGGCTAAAGAGACCGGCGTTCGCTCCTGCTTATGTTATGAGATTTCAGACCGTGACGGCATGGATAAGGCCAGGGAAGCAGTAATGGAGAATGCGGCCTTTATCAAACACGCGCTGGCGGACGACAGTGATATGATCGCCGGAATGATGGGTATGCATGCGCAGTTCACTATTTCAGATGAGACCATGGAACTGGCAGCGGCCAACAAGCCGGCTGAGGTTGGATACCACATTCATGTGGCGGAGGGCATCGAAGACCTTCATGACTGCTTAAAGAAATACGGCAAACGCATCGTAGACCGTCTGATGGACTGCAATATCCTTGGTCCGAAGACACTGCTTGGCCACTGTATTTACGTAAATCCTCACGAGATGGAATTAATTAAGGAAACAGATACCATGGTCGTACATAATCCGGAGTCCAACATGGGCAACGCCTGCGGATGTCCTCCAACCATGGAGATCGTTCACAGAGGAATCCTAACCGGTCTCGGAACCGACGGATACACACACGACATGACGGAATCCTACAAGGTTGCCAATGTACTTCACAAACACCATCTCTGCGATCCAAACGCCGCCTGGGGCGAGGTTCCGCAGATGCTGTTTGAAGGAAATGCCAAAATTGCCAACCGTTACTTTAAGAAGCCTCTCGGCGTATTAAAAGAAGGCGCCGCCGCCGATGTCATCGTAACCGATTACATCCCGCTGACCCCGATGAACGCAGGCAACGTAAACAGCCATATTCTTTTCGGCATGACCGGCAGAAGCGTGACAACGACAGTCGGAAACGGAAAAGTCCTGATGAAAGACAGAATTCTTACGAATATTGATGAAGAGAAAGTCATGGCTGACTGCAGGCAGGCGGCGAAGGAACTGGCGGACCGAATCAATAGTAGATAGGGAAATTTTGATGAGGGAGTTGGGGATTGGCTGGCGGTTACGTCCTTTCTGCGGGAGACGAAATTTTATATAAATCTAAAGCATGATTTAATAAAATTTGTTCCCGCAGAAAGGACTGTGTACGGGCAGGCTGGAGACTCTCCTCGCAAAAGTTGCTGGTGGGCAGGTAGAAGATTCCAGAGAGAAAGTCTTTTGTTTGATGTAAAATGAAGGCAGTAAAGATAAATAAGAAGCAATCACAATAAAGCAGAAAGAAAATATTAGAAAATTCACAGCGAGGTGTTTTCTTTTTTCAGCGGCATCCAGGGATGCAGCGGGTTTTGGAGGGAAACAAATTTTATTAAATCATGCTTTAGATTTATATAAAATTTCGTCTTCCCTCCAAAACCCGCGGACCCGGCAGCCAACAAATTCAAAAAAAGATAAATCACCCGCAAATCAGGAGGTTAATGATGGGAGACAGAATGACACCAATGCCATTTCCGCAGTTAGTGGAGTGGGTAATGAAGGAACATGACGATAAGGGGACTGTGTTTGGGGTTTACAGACCTTATCAGGCGAAGGCGGAGAATGACAGGAAAATCTTTGGAAGGACTCTGGAGACTCCGGTTGGTCCGGCGGCGGGCCCTCATACCCAGCTGACCCAGAATATTGCAGCAGCTTACTATGCGGGAAGCCGGTTCTTTGAGCTTAAGACGGTTCAGATCATCGACGGCGAGGATCTTCCGGTGAGTAAGCCCTGTATCAAGGCTGATGATGAGTGCTATAACTGTGAGTGGTCAACGGAGCTTTACGTTCCGCAGGCACAGGAAGAGTACATAAAGGCATGGTTTTTACTGAGCGTTATGGCGAAAGAATATGGACTCGGCGCCATGGACGGATTCCAGTTCAATATGAGCGTGGGATACGATCTGGAGGGAATCAAGTCTCCAAAGATTGATTTGTTTATCGAATCCATGAAGGACGCAAAGGATACGGAGACCTATAAGAACTGCAGGGAGTATCTGCTGGAGAACGTCTCCATGTTTAAGAATGTGACGAAGGAGGATATTGAAGGGATTTCTTCTAATATCTGTAATTCCGTTACACTCTCCACGCTCCATGGATGCCCGCCTCAGGAGATCGAGCGGATCGCTACGTATTTGATCGAGGTGAAGGGACTTCATACCTTTATCAAGTGCAATCCGACACTTCTGGGATATGAATTTGCAAGAAAGACCATGGATGAGATGGGATACGATTACGTCGCTTTCGGCGATTTCCATTTCCTCGATGATTTACAGTATAAAGACGCGATTCCGATGCTTCAGAGGCTTAAAAAGCTGGCCGGAGAGAAGAATCTGGAGTTTGGCGTGAAGATCACCAATACGTTCCCGGTTGATGTGAAGCAGAATGAACTTCCAAGCGAAGAGATGTACATGTCAGGAAAATCGTTGTATCCGCTGTCTATTTCACTGGCTGCGAAGCTGGCGAAGGAATTTGACGGACAGTTAAGAATCTCTTACTCGGGCGGTGCAGATTACCATAATATCAAGAGCATTGTAGATGCGGGAATCTGGCCGGTAACGGTGGCTACCACCCTGTTAAAGCCGGGCGGATATCAGAGACTGGATCAGATGGCGAGTGAACTGGAATGTGGAAGCGTGGAGTTTTCCGGAGTGAACGCAGAGAAGGCCGCGAAGCTGGCGGAAGCTGCGATTACGGACGAACACCATGTAAAGGCGGTAAAGCCGCTTCCATCCAGAAAGATGAACAAACCGGTTCCGCTTACAGACTGCTATGTGGCGCCGTGTAAGGAAGGTTGTCCGATCCACCAGGATGTGACCACGTATTTACAGCTTTCCGGAGCAGGCAGGTATGAGGAAGCCATGAAGGTGATCGCAGAGAAGAATCCGCTTCCATTTATTACGGGTACTATCTGTGCACATAACTGTATGAGCAAATGTAACCGTAACTTCTATGAGGATCCGGTCAACATCCGCGGTGTCAAGCTGGTGTGTGCGGAAGGCGGCTACGACGCTCTGATGAAGGAAATTAAGGCCGGGGAGTTAAAAGGAAAGAAGACTGCTGTTGTAGGCGGCGGTCCGGCTGGTCTGGCGGCTGCTTATTTCCTGACAAAGAACGGCTGTCCGGCGACGATCTATGAGGCGGGCGACAGCCTTGGCGGCGTAGTAAAGCACGTGATTCCGGGATTCCGTATTTCGGATGAAGCGATTGCAAAGGATGTGGCTCTGGCTACGGCTTACGGCGCAGAGGTGAAGCTGAACACGAGAGTAGAGAGTCTGGAAGACTTAAAGAAGGCCGGATATGACTACATCATTCTGGCAACTGGCGCTTCAAAGCCGGGAGTTTTAAAACTGGAAGCAGGAGATGCTATGAACGCACTCGATTTCCTGGCACAGTTTAAGGCCACCGACGGAAATGTAAATATCGGCAAAAATGTCGTTGTCATCGGCGGCGGAAATACCGCGATGGATACGGCCAGAGCTGTAAAGAAAACAAAAGGGGTGGAACACTCCTATCTGGTATACAGAAGAACGAAACGCTTCATGCCGGCCGACGAGGAAGAACTCGTAATGGCAGTGGAAGACGGCGTGGAGTTCAAAGAACTCTTATCTCCTGTGAAGCTGGAAGATGGAAAGCTGATCTGCAATGTGATGAAGCTGTCTGATTACGATGCTTCCGGCAGAAGAGGCGTGTCCGAGACAGGTGAGACGGTGGAAATCCCGGCGGATACCGTGATTGCAGCTGTCGGCGAGCAGGTTCCGACCGATTTCTTAAAGGCCAACGGAATCAATGTGAACGACAGAGGAAGAGCCATGGTAAACGAGGAGACACTGGAGACCAGCGTATCCGGCGTTTATGCAATCGGTGACGGTTTATACGGACCAAAGACAGTTGTAGAAGCTATGCGTGACGCCAGAATGGCTGCGGAGGCAATCCTCGGTGCAAAGGCGGCAAGAGACTTTGATGATACGGTGGAGGATCTGGGAAAACTCTACGACAGACGCGGAGTGCTGGCTGAAACAAAGGAATATAAGGAAGACAGCACACGCTGCCTCGGCTGCTCCAATATCTGCGAGAACTGTGCAGAGGTATGTCCGAACCGTGCCAACATCGCGATCCGTGTACCTGGAATGGCGAAACACCAGATTATCCATGTGGATTATATGTGTAATGAGTGCGGTAACTGTAAGAGCTTCTGTCCATACGACAGCGCTCCGTACTTAGATAAATTTACCCTGTTTGCCAATGAAGCGGACATGGAAAACAGTAAGAATCAGGGCTTTGTCGTCCTCGATCGGGCTGCGGTTTCCTGTAAGGTGCGCTATCTTGGAAACATGTATACCTGGAATGCCGCGGACAGCGACAGCGTAATTCCGGAAGGCTTGCGCAAAGTAATGGAAACTGTCTGCAAAGATTATGATTACCTATTAGCATAGGGAAAGCGGGTGAACTTATGTATACCTTACTGGTGAATGGAACGAGCGTTACCGTGGAAGAGGACCGGAAGCTGATCGATGTGCTGAGAAATGATCTGGGGCTTAAATCCGTCAAGGATGGCTGCAGCGAAGGCGCCTGTGGAACGTGTACGGTTCTGATTGATGGAAAGGCCACCAAGGCCTGTGTCCAGAAGGTTTCAAAGATGGAAGGAAAATCCATCGTAACAGTAGAAGGACTCAGTGACAGAGAAAAAGAAGTATTTGTCTATGCCTTTGGAGAAGCGGGAGCCGTGCAGTGCGGCTTCTGCATCCCCGGCATGGTTATGTGCGCAAAGGGACTGATCGACCAGAATCCGGATCCGACCCGCGATGAGGCGGCCTTTGCAATCCGCGGCAATATCTGCCGCTGTACAGGATATAAGAAGATCATCGACGCGATACTGCTGGCGGCAAAGCTGTTCCGTGAGGACGTAAAGGATTTAAAAGCCCCGGTGGTAGATCATATCGGACAGCGTGCGCATCGTGTGGATGTACCGGAAAAGGTGCTCGGTTACGGGGAGTACGTGGATGATATGGAAGTGGAGGGTATGATTTACGGAAGCGCCATCCGCACACCGTATCCGAGGGCAAGGGTCCTGTCCATCGATAAATCCGAAGCGCTTGCGCTGCCGGGAGTCCGTGCGGTCCTAACCGCCGATGACGTTCCGGGAGGCAATAAAGTAGGTCATTTAAAGAAGGACTGGGACACCATGATCCCGGTGGGTGAGATCACCCGTTACGTGGGAGATGCGGTCTGCCTGGTGGCGGCCGATACGCCGGAGATTCTGGAAGAAGCCAAAAAGCTGGTGAAAATCGAATATGAGGAGCTGCCGGGTGTATTCAGCCCGCAGGAAGCTTTAAAACCGGATGCGCCGCTGGTTCATGAGACAGGCAACGTGCTGGCTCACGAGCACCTGGTGCGGGGCGACGCGAAGAAGGCCATTGAGAACTCCAAATATGTGGTGACAAAGGAATACCGCACTCCATTTACAGAGCATGCGTTCCTGGAGCCGGAATGCTCCGTCGCTATCGTAGACAGGGAGAAGGAAGAGGCTCTGATCTATTCGTCCGACCAGGGAACGTATGATACGCAGCGCGAATGCGCCGGAATGCTGGGCTGGGAGCTTTCCAGGGTCCATGTCATTAACAAACTGGTGGGCGGCGGCTTCGGCGGCAAAGAAGATATGGCAGTACAGCATCATGCGGCCCTTCTCGCTTACCATACGGGTAAGCCGGTCAAGGTGAGACTGACGAGAAAAGAAAGCATTATGATTCATCCGAAACGCCATCCGGCGTGGATGGAATTTACTACAGCCTGTGATGAGAACGGATATTTAACCGGCATGACGGCAAAGGTGATTACGGATACCGGCGCATACGCCTCCCTGGGAGGGCCAGTGCTCCAGAGGCTCTGTACCCATGCGGCAGGCCCCTATAACTATCAGAACATCGACATCGACGGCACCGCCGTCTATACGAATAATCCGCCTGCAGGTGCGTTCCGCGGGTTCGGCGTAACCCAGAGCTGCTTTGCTACGGAGTGCAACTTAAACCTCCTGGCTGAGATGGTGGGGATTACCCCGTGGGAAATCCGCTACCGCAATGCCATACGGCCGGGTCAGGAACTTCCCAACGGCCAGATCGCCTCTCCGGGCACAGCCCTTGCAGAGACGCTGGAGGCGGTGAAAGAAATCTACGACAGCCACCCGTATGTGGGAATCGGCTGCGCCATGAAGAATGCCGGCGTCGGCGTCGGCATCCCGGACTGGGGCCGCTGCCGTATGACCATCGAGGACGGAAAGGTTCATGTCCGCTCCGGTGCATCGTGTATCGGTCAGGGACTGGGAACTGTGCTGGAGCAGGTGGTCTGTGAGGCACTGGGCGTTACGGGAGACCGTGTGGTCTATGTGGCAGCCGAGACGAACCTGGCACCCGATTCCGGTACCACCTCCGGTTCCCGCCAGACCCTGGTGACAGGCGAGGCGGCCAGAAGAGCCTGTATGGATATTCTGGAAGATTTAAAGGGCGGAAAGACCCTGGAGGATTTGAATGGAAAAGAGTATTACGGCGAATACTTAGCCGCTACTGATCCCATGGGATGCGGCAAGAAGAATCCGGTATCCCACGTGGCCTACGGCTACGCGACCCAGGTGGTGTGCCTGAATGAAGACGGCACCATTGAAAAAGTGGTTGCGGCCCACGACGTCGGAAAAGCCATTAATCCGCTGTCCGTAGAAGGGCAGATCGAGGGCGGCGTAGTGATGTCCCTGGGATACGCCCTGACAGAGGATTTCCCACTGGATCACGGAAAACCACTGGCTAAATTCGGTACGCTCGGCTTATTCCGCGCGGATAAGACTCCGTCGGTTGAGAGCATCATTGTAGAGGAAAATAAGGATCCGCTGGCTTACGGAGCAGTGGGAATCGGAGAAATCACCTCCATCCCAACGGCACCGGCAGTCCAGGGCGCCTACTACAAGCTCGACGGAAAATTCCGTACGTCACTGCCTCTGGAAGATACAGCATACAGAAAGAGTAAAAAATAAAAAGCTAAACCTTGATAAGGGCGCAGAGGGCCGAGCAGTATGGTCCTGCGCCCTTAAAGTAAAAATACGTTTCTCCGCCTGAAACGGTTGTATGCAAAAGAAAAATAAGGTATACTGAAAATAAGTTATTTTAGTGAATATTCACAGAAACTTATGTTGTTGCGCTTATGCATGCGAGCGGAGAATGGAGGCCGTCATGTTCAGAGAATTGAGAAGAAAAAATCAGCAGTTATCGGAAACGGAAGCCAGGAGTATTTTGAAGAACGGAACCCATGGAGTGCTGTCTGTCCAGGGGGACGACGGTTATCCGTACGGTGTTCCGATGAACTATGTGTACGGAGACGACGCAATCTATTTCCACTGTGCAAAGGAAGGCCATAAGTTGGAGGGGGTTAGGCGCTCCGATAAGGTTTCCTTCTGTGTCGTGGGAGAAGATGAGGTGATACCGGAAGCATTTTCGACCGCTTATACCAGCGTGATCGTGTTTGGCAGAGCCGAGATTGTGGCGGATGAGAAAGAGAAGCGGGAGGCTTTAAGGCTTCTGGCGGAACGATTTTCCCCGGAGTTCGGGGAAGAGGGCGAGGCAGCGATCCGCAGCAGCTGGAATGATGTCTGTATCGTTAGGCTGAATATCGAACACGCGGTGGGAAAAGCCGGCAGGGAGCAGATTAAGCGGGAGGAAGCCCGATACGCTTCTTTCCTGTAACAGACAGCAGAAAGGAAGGAATTATCCCATGAAAAAAGTATTAAAAGGCGGTACCGTGGTATCGGGGGAAGGCTGTAAAAAAGCTGACGTTCTGGTAGAGGATGGGAAGATCGGAGCCGTGGCTCCGGAGATTACGGATGAGGAAGCGGAAGTGGTCGATGTGTCGGGGAAGCTTTTATTTCCCGGATTTATCGATGCTCATACCCATTTCGATCTGCATGTATCGGGAACGGTCACTGCGGATAATTTTGAGACTGGAACGAAGGCGGCCTTATCCGGCGGCACAACCATGATTATTGACTTTGCAACGCAGTACAAGGGAGAAAGCTTACATAAGGCTCTGGAGCACTGGCATGAAAAGGCCGATGGCAACGCGTCCTGTGACTACGGCTTTCACCTGGCCATATCCGACTGGAATGCCGAAATCAGCGAGGAACTCCAGCAGATCGTGGACGAGGGAGTGACTTCCTTTAAGATCTATATGACCTATGACGACATGGTGCTGGATGACAAGTCCATCTACCAGGTCTTAAAGCGGCTGAAGGAGGTCGGCGGAATCGCCGGCGTTCACTGCGAAAATAAGGGTATCATCGAAGCTTTGATAGAGGAAGAGAAGGCGAAAGGCCACCTCACCACCGACGCGCATCCGAAGACGAGACCGGCCGTGGTGGAGGCGGAGGCGATCAGCCGTCTGCTCAAAATCGCGGATCTGGTACATACGCCGGTCATCATCGTGCACTTAAGCTCGGGAGCCGGTTATCAGGAAGTGAAGTATGCGAGGGAACGGGGCCAGGAAGTGATTCTGGAGACGTGCCCGCAGTACCTCGTTCTGAATGAAAGTGTCTACAGCTTACCGGATTTTGAGGGAAGCAAGTACGTGATCGCTCCTACCATCAAGAAGGAGACAGACAGCACAAGGCTGTGGAACGCCATCAGAAAGGACCATATTCAGACGATTTCGACCGATCACTGCAGCTTCACCACCGGCCAGAAGGCGGCGGGAAAAGACGACTTTACGAAGATCCCCTGCGGCATGCCCGGAGTGGAGTCGAGACCGGCTCTGATCTACAGCTTCGGCGTTCTGGAACGCGATTTGAAGCTGGAGCAGATGTGCCGTCTGCTCTCCGAGAACCCGGCGAAACTTTACGGGGTATACCCGCAGAAGGGAGCCATCGCTCCCGGAAGTGACGCGGATATCGTCGTCTGGAACCCGGATACCGAATGGACCATGTCCGTGGAGAATCAGGTCGCCAATGTGGACTACTGTCCGTTCGAGGGCACGAAGGTGAAGGGAAAGGCGGAGCAGGTTTACTTGAAAGGCGAACTGGCCGCCAGGGACGGAAACGTGGTACTGGAGAAGAAGGGAAGCTACGTTCCGAGACAGCGCCGGATGGAACTGGATTAGGGAATCGAAAGGAAAAAAAGTATGATAGCTTACAGTTGGGAACATGACGGACTTCGGGAGCGCCCCACTCTGTGGGAGGCGTTAAAGCTTTCCGCGGAACGCCACAGGGGGATTGCCCTGACCGGCGGAGGCGGAAAGACGAGCGTCATGTTCCGGCTGGCGGACGAACTGGCGGATATGGGAAAGACAGTCATTGTGACGACGACGACCCATATCTTTAATCCGCCGGGCTGGAACGTGGTGGAGACTGACTGCGCAGAGGACGCGGCGAAGCGGTTGGAGAGAAATGGTTCAGTCCTCGTGGTCGGTGTTCCTGCGGCCGGCGGTAAGCTTAAAAGCCTGCCCTTAACGGAGGCTGCCAGGCTGAAGGAGCTGGCCGACGTCCTGCTGTATGAAGCGGATGGGGCGAAACGGCTTCCCATAAAGGTTCCAAAGGACGGAGAGCCTGTGATACTGGAGTGTACCGACGTCGTTATCGGCTGTATGGGACTGGACTGCATCGGCGGTGAGCTGGAGGAATTCTGTTTCCGCACAGAACAGGCTGCCGAACTGCTGGGTCTGCAGAAAGGACCGGATGGACATTGCAGCCACCGGATCACATGCGGCGACGCGGCGAAGATTCTCACCAGTGAATCCGGTACGAGAAAGCTGGTGGGAGAAAGAGACTACCGGGTAGTGATGAACAAGGCGGATAATGAGGAGCTTATAGCGAAGGCAGTCAGGATAGCAGGAGATATGGAACGGCTGCATCCGGTACCATGCGCGGTGTCCTGTTTTCTGCGCGGGGACCATTTGTAGCAAAAGAGAAAGGCGGCGAAGATGGAGCAGGAGAAAATACTGCGTTTCCATATGAAACTCCGGCTTTACTATGAGGAACGGAACTTTGGGCCGGGAGTCGCGGGCCTGATGCAGCTTGTGCGGGAACGCGGTTCCTTATCGGCCGCGTGCCAGGAGATGCATATGGCGTATTCCAAGGCCTGGAAGATCTTACACAAGGCGGAGGAGGACTTAGGCTTCACGCTTATGGAAGGAAAACGCGGCGGTGAAAATGGCGGAACCACGGTTTTGACCGAAGAGGGAGAAGCGTTTTTAAATAAGTATTTACAGTTTGTGAACGAAGCAGAAAATGCGGTTGCAGAGTTGTTTGAAAAGTATTACAGCTAGTACAGCGTTGCATAAGTTCCAGTGATGCTGTACTAGACAGGAGGATGGGGACGGGCAATCACCCATTTTAATTTTATTGGGGATATTCTCACTTGAGAATATCGACACAAATGGATGGGCTGCCTGTAATGATAAAGTGAGGTAAAAAATTGGGTTATAAATCAAGATTAAAAAATCAAGGATAAAGGAGCAGGAGTCATGAGGGAAATCAGGACAGAAGATGCGGTTGGCCACGTACTGTGCCACGACATTACGCAGATCATCCCGGGGGTGATCAAAGATGCGAAGTTTAAGAAGGGTCATGTGGTGACGGAGGAAGATATTCCGGTGCTGCTCTCGCTGGGCAAGGAGCATTTATACGTCTGGGAAAAGGACGAGTCGAAATACCATGAAAATGAGGCGGCCGAGATTCTTTGCGGCCTGTGCAGAGGCGATCATATGGAACGAAGCGGAGTGAAGGAAGGAAAGATTGAACTGACCTCCACGGTCCGCGGGCTTCTTAAGATAGATACAGAACTGCTGGACAGAATCAACGGACTGGGGGAGATGATGATCGCTTCCAGGCACAACAACACTCCGGTAGAGCCGGGAGACAAACTGTGCGGAACCCGGATTATACCGCTGGTCATCGAAAAAGAGAAGATGGAGGAAGCCGTGAAGGTCTGCGGCGGAAAGAAGATATTTACCATACTTCCGTATCAGAACAAGAAGGTGGGAATCGTGACGACGGGAAGTGAAGTCTATCACGGACGGATCAAAGACGCGTTCGGCCCGGTCCTGAAGGAAAAGGTGAAGGAATTCGGCGGGGAAGTGATGGGACAGACGATCACGGATGACAATCCGGAGCATACGAGGAAGGCGACCCTGGAATTTATCGCACAGGGAGCCGACATGGTATTGGTGAGCGGCGGAATGAGCGTGGATCCTGACGATAAGACGCCACTCGCTATCCGCAGCACTGGAGCGCGTGTCGTATCGTACGGAGCGCCTGTGCTTCCGGGCGCCATGTTCCTGCTTGCCTACTATGAAAAGGATGGCCGCCAGATACCGGTGGCAGGCCTTCCAGGCTGCGTCATGTACGCCAGGCGCACGGTGTTTGACCTGGTGCTTCCGCGCCTCATGGCGGATGATCCCGTGACGAAGACAGAGCTGGACAAACTGGGAAGAGGCGGACTCTGCCTGTCCTGCGAGGTCTGTCATTATCCCAACTGCGGATTTGGAAAGGGCTGGTAAGATGGAAGGACTGACACATTTTGATGAACACGGCAACGCCCGCATGGTGGACGTTGGAGAGAAGGCCGTGACGGACAGAATCGCAGCGGCGCATGGCTTTATTCACGTAAACCGTGAGGTCTATGAGGCTATAAAACAGGGAACAACCAAAAAAGGGGACGTGCTGGGCGTGGCGCGCGTGGCCGGAATCATGGGAGCGAAGAGAACTTCTGATCTTATACCGCTCTGCCACGTGCTGATGCTGACGAAGTGCACGGTGGATTTTATTCTCCATGATGACAGGATGGCGGTGGAAGCCGTCTGTACCGTAAAGACCAGCGGAAAGACCGGCGTGGAGATGGAAGCCCTGACCGGTGTAAATGTGGCTCTGCTCACGATCTACGACATGTGCAAGGCCATGGACCGGGGCATGACCATGACGGATATCACTCTCCTGCTGAAGGATGGCGGCAAGAGCGGCCTCTACCGGAAAGACGGAGAGAGCCTATGAGAGACGGCAATGGAAGAAAGATCGATTATATCCGCATTTCCGTGACGGACCGGTGCAATTTGCGCTGCCGCTACTGTATGCCGGAGGAAGGCATCGACTTAATGCGCCACGAAGACATTCTCACCTACCAGGAGATTTTAAAGATCGCAGAGACTGGGGCAAGACTCGGGATCAGACGCGTGAAGGTGACAGGTGGGGAGCCGCTGGTGAGAAAGGGCGTCTCCCAGCTGATCCGGGAACTGAATGCGATCGAGGGAATGGAGGACGTGACGTTGACCACGAACGGCCTTCTGCTGGGGGACATGGCTCCGGAGCTTGCGGAGGCAGGGCTCTCCAGCGTCAATGTCAGCCTGGATACGCTGGATCCGGAACGCTTCAGCCAGATTACCAGGCGGGACCGGTTCGCGGATGTCATGAAAGGGATTGAATCCGCTGTCAGGAGCGGGCTGAAGGTGAAGATAAACTGTGCGGTGATGGAGCATTTGAGCAGGGAGGATGTGCTCGCCTTCGCCGAATATTCGGTGAAAAGCGGGATTCCTGTCCGCTTTATCGAGATGATGCCCATCGGACAGGGAAGAAAGTACCACGCCATGGATAATGAGGAGCTGCTCAAAATCCTTTCTGAGGAATACGGCGATTTAAGGGAAAGCACGGAGCCGAGGGGAAATGGACCGGCGGTCTATTATACCTGTGCATCGGGAGCGGGCTGTATCGGACTGATTAGCGCCGTTCACCATAAATTCTGCGGAAGCTGCAACCGGGTGAGACTGACGTCGGATGGGTTCTTAAAGCTCTGCCTCGACAGTCCGGCCGGAGTCGATTTGCGGACACCGCTGCGCAGCGGCGTATCCGATGAGGAATTAAGAGGCCTTATGGAACAGTGGATCAGATTGAAGCCGGAAAGCCATCACTTCCTTTCCTCGGAGGGACGTGAGGGAGAACTGCCGCTTTCCGACGGTACAACGGAAAAATGTTTAAATATGAATCAAATCGGAGGATAAAAACATGGGTCAGGTTATGGCTGTCTGCATCAGCGAGAAAAAAGGGACGCAGAAAAAGGGAATTTCAGAGGGACATTTTATAGAGGAATTCGGCATTGAAAATGATGCACATGCGGGAAAATGGCACCGCCAGGTGAGTCTGCTGTCCTATGAGACCATCGAGGCATTTAAGGAGCGGGGAGCCGAGATCGGCGACGGCGCCTTCGGCGAAAATGTGATTGTGAAGGGGATCGATCTGGTCCGCCTTCCCGTGGGCACGAGGCTGTCCTGCGGCGATATCCTTCTGGAGGTGACGCAGATTGGCAAGGAGTGCCACAGCCACTGCGAGATTTTCAAGAAGATGGGGGAATGCATTATGCCTGCCAACGGAATTTTTACCCGGGTACTGCACGGAGGCGTGATGAAGGAAGGGGATGAAATAAACGTATGTACAGAGCAGGAATCGTAACGCTCAGCGATAAAGGCGCGGCAGGCGAGAGAGAAGATAAGAGCGGAGCCGTGATAAAGGAAATTCTGGAGTCAGCGGGCTATGAGGTGGTTGGCCGGAGTCTGCTTCCGGATGAGGGAGAGGCGCTGAAGGCAGAGCTCATCCGCCTGAGTGACCAGGTGCAGTGTGATCTGGTGCTGACGACGGGCGGAACCGGATTTTCCAGGCGGGATGTGACGCCGGAGGCAACGATGGCGGTAGCAGAGCGGAATGCTCCGGGAATCGCGGAGGCGATTCGTGCCTACAGCATGACCGTGACGAAACGCGCCATGCTGAGCCGCGGTGTGAGCGTCATCCGCGGAGGCACGCTGATTATCAATCTTCCGGGAAGCCCGAAGGCGGTCCGGGAGAGCCTGGAATACGTGCTGGATACGCTGCCGCATGGTTTGGACATCCTGTCGGGACGCGGCGGAGAGTGCGCCAGGAAGTAGAAAGAGATTGAGTGAAAGGAAGAGAGTGTTGTGGAAAAAGTATTGATAAAAGGGGCGGGAGATCTGGCAACAGGAATCGCCTGCCGGCTGCATCGCTGTGGATTTTCCGTGGCGATGACCGAAATTGCGGTTCCCACAACCGTGCGGAGAACGGTCGCATTTTCCCGGGCGGTTTATGAAGGAAATGCCCTGGTGGAAGATATTGAAGGGGTGCTTTGCCGGAATACGGAGGAAATAGATAACACTGTGAATCAGGACAAGGTGGCGGTAATTGTCGATCCGTCGTGTGAGACATTAGAATCCTGGAGACCGGATATCGTGGTGGACGCTATCTTAGCCAAGGTGAATCTGGGATCAAAAATGTCGGATGCGGATATTGTCATCGGTGTCGGTCCCGGATTTACGGCAGGTGAGGACTGTCACGTGGTGGTGGAGACGAAACGCGGCCACAATCTGGGACGCTGTATCTGGGAAGGCAGCGCATTTCCGAATACGGGTGTCCCCGGAATGATCGGAGGATACGATAAGGAGCGCATCATTCGCGCCGCATCTGACGGTATATTTACGGGAAATGTGAAGATCGGAACGTTGGTTAACAAGGGTGACGTGGTAGGACACAGCGGAGAAATTCCCATATACGCAGAGGTGGGAGGCGTTGTACGAGGGCTGCTTCAGGACGGTGTGGCAGTGACAGCGGGAATGAAATCGGGAGATATTGATCCAAGGGGTGTCGTCGAACACTGCTGGACCATTTCCGATAAGGCAACCGCCATAGGAGGCGGAGTGCTGGAAGGCATCTTTCATATAAAGAAGAAAAGGGGAGTAAAATTGTGAAAAAAGCAATCTTATTAGCAGGTGCATTAACAGTGGCGATGGCGGCGCTTACCGCTTGTGGAGGAACAGGAAAGGCTGAACCGGAGACGACAACACAGGCAGCTTCAGAGGCAGCAGCAAAAGCACAGACCGTGACCATCGCAGCGGCAGCAAGCCTGGAAACCTGTTTGAGAGATGAACTGATTCCATTATTTGAAAAACAAAACCCTGGTATTACAA
Organism: Hungatella sp.; assembly: GCF_046966825.1. Classification (NCBI taxonomy): domain Bacteria; kingdom Bacillati; phylum Bacillota; class Clostridia; order Lachnospirales; family Lachnospiraceae; genus Hungatella; species Hungatella sp. Next base: position 17,235 of record NZ_JBKVCZ010000029.1, read on the forward strand.
TTGAGGGAACGTATGACAGTTCAGGAAAACTCCAGACCCAGATCGAAGAGGGGGCCGGTATCGACGTATTCTTTTCGGCGGCGACGAAACAGATGGATGCTTTAAACGACGAAGGCATGATTCAGGACGGAAGCGTCAGGAATCTTCTGGAAAACAAGATTGTTTTCATCGTACCGACCGGTGACGAAGGAAACTACTCCTCTTTCGAGGATATTGCAAAGGCTGAAAACGCAGCGCTCGGAGATCCTGACAGCGTGCCGGTAGGCCAGTATTCGAAGGAAGCGCTGACCAACCTGGGACTCTGGGATGAGGTGCTTGCCAAGGCCAGTCTGGGAACGAACGTAACCGAGGTTTTAAACTGGGTTGCAGAAGGAAGTGCAAAGGCCGGAATCGTATATGCAACAGACGCGGCACAGACCGATAAAGTAACGATCGTGGCGGAAGCACCGGAAGGAAGCGTTAAGAAGGCGATTTATCCGGCAGGCATCATCAAAGACTGTGAAAATCCGGATGGCGCACAGAAGTTTATCGATTTCCTGGCCAGCAGCGAAGCTATGGATATCTTTGTAAAGAACGGATTCGCAGCGGCAGAATAAAACGCCGGGGGTTCATCATGTGCTGGAGCGTGTCTGAAAATTCATTCCCGCCATCTGCACGCCCCAATCTCACACAAAGTGTGACGCACAGCTGACAGAAAGCAATTTTCAGACACGCTCCAGAGATAAGGAGGAGAAGCAAGTGGATTTGTCACCGGTTCTCATTTCATTAAAAACATCAGTCATATCGATTATTTTCACATTTTTTCTGGGGATATGGGCGGCCAGAGCGGTGATTGCCCTGAAATCAGAGCGGGCAAAGGCTATACTGGACGGAGTACTCACACTTCCTCTCGTTCTTCCTCCGACGGTGGCCGGGTTCTTTCTGCTTTACATATTTGGAGTGAAGCGCCCGATCGGAAAGCTGCTTCTTGCTGTATTCAGCTATAAAATCGTGTTTACCTGGCAGGCAACGGTGCTTGCGGCGGCGGTGATATCATTTCCGCTTATGTACCGTTCTGCAAGGGGCGCGTTCGAACTGGTCGATGAAAATGTCTTAAACGCGGCGAGAACCCTGGGGATACCGGAACGGAAGGTTTTCTGGAAGATTCTTATGCCTATGGCCATGCCGGGAGTTCTCTCGGGCGGTGTTCTGGCCTTTGCCAGAGGACTGGGAGAATTTGGAGCAACGGCCATGATCGCCGGAAATATCGCGGGAAAGACGCGGACGCTGCCCCTTGCCATCTATTCAGAGGTGGCGGCGGGAGACATGGAGGGAGCGGGGAAATACGTGATTATTATCGTTGCCATATCCCTTCTCATCGTGGCAGGTATGAATGTGGCCGCCGCAGGCAAAAAGAAATTTTCATAGGAGTGAGCCATGAGCCTGAAGGTAGAGATCAAGAAAAAATTGAGGGATATGACTTTAAATGTCGCCTTCGACACGGAGAGAGATTCCGGAATCACAGGGATTTTAGGAGCCTCGGGATGCGGCAAGAGTATGACCTTAAAGTGCATTGCGGGAATTTTCACACCGGACGAGGGAAGAATCGAGTTAAATGGCCGCGTGCTGTTTGATTCGGCAAAAGGGATCAACGTAAAAATTCAGGATAGGGGAGTCGGTTATCTGTTTCAGAACTATGCATTGTTCCCCCACATGACCATACGGGAAAATGTGGAGATGGCCCTATCCTGCCCCAAGTCAGAGCGGCGCGAAGCCGCCATGCGGTATCTGGACATGTATCATATCGGCGAACTGGCGGACCGGTATCCTTCCAGACTATCGGGCGGCCAGCAGCAGAGAGCTGCCCTGGCCAGGATTATGGCATCGAAGCCGGAGGTGCTGATGCTGGACGAACCATTTTCCGCTCTGGACTACTATCTGAAGGAGAAGCTTCAGCTGGAACAGCTGGAGGAACTGAGAAACTATGACGGTGACGTACTCCTTGTCACGCACAGCAGAGATGAGATCTATCGTTTCTGCAGTACAATCCACGTGATCAACGAGGGTGAAATTGTGGTGTCGGGGGCCGTAAAGGATGTCTTTAAAGAGCCTGAGACCGTGTCGGCGGCCAAACTGACCGGATGTAAAAATATTCTGGACATCAAATATGTGGATGCCCACACATTTTACGTGCCAAATTGGGATATTCAGGTTATAATGAGAGACAGAGAAGTCCCAAAGGACAGGCCGTTTATCGGAATACGCGCCCATTACTTTACCGCCGCCCATGAGGCGGAAAAGGAAAATGTGATGGAGTGCCGCCTGAAGCAGATTCTGGATGACCCCTTTGAGGTTACGCTTATTTTGGAAAATGATCTCTGGTGGAAAATACCGAAAGGGCGCTGGAAGGATGATATGAAAGAGCGGGTGCCGGAGCGCCTGGTAGTTCCGGAGGAGAGCATTTTCTTTTTAAAGGACAGGTAGAATGGAGGATTTGGCGGATGAAACTGACTCTTATACTGCTGGCAGCAGGAAACAGCAGGCGGTTTGATGGAAACAAGCTGCTTACCCCGTTTCACGGGAAGCCAATGTATCAGTATATCGTGGAGGAGGTGGAAAAACTGCCGGATGGCCTTTTCGATGATAAAATCATAGTAACACAGTATCCTGAGATTATGGAAGACCTGGAAAAAAGAGGGTATGTGGTGGTAGAGAACGTACAGAGCAGTCTGGGAATCTCTCATTCGATCCACCTGGCCCTGGAAGCCGCGGCATCACCGGACGGTGAAGAAGCCTCGTACTGCTTCGCGGTCTGTGACCAGCCGTATCTGAAGGCAGCCACCATAGAGGGCCTGATCGAAGGCTGGAAAAACAGCAAAAGAGGAATCGGCTGTCTGTGCAATATGGGGGAGTTCGGAAACCCCGCGATTTTTTCGGAGGCATACAGGAATGAGCTTCTGGCGCTGGAAGGCGATGTGGGAGGAAAACGGGTTCTGCGCAGGCATATAGACGACCTCTATCTGCATGAAGTGGATGATGGCCTGGAGCTTGTGGATATCGATGTGAGAGGCTGAGGCAAATGCCCCCTCACAGCGAAAATAATTTTATAAAGTGGGGAATGCTTCTTACGCTTCCGGGGCTTTTGGAAGCCGGTGGCAGGGACATCTGGGGAAAATGAGAGAGAAGGATCTCCTCTCGTTCCGGTCGCAGCAGGTTGCGGAATTCAACAATACGGTCTTGTGTGTCGGGAAGCTTCTGAAGGTCTGTCCGGAAGAGGAAACGACGATCATTCCCCTTCTTCTGAATATAGACGGTCATACGTTTTTCCATCACGGTGTGCCGTCTCCGGAATGCCGGAATGTTGCAAAGGGACATATTCTGGAATGCTTTCTGGAACAATTCCCAGGTTCTGCCTATAGAGAGGAAATGGCAGCCTTCGCAGAATGTAACCTGGAAAATGACAGAAAACAGGTGTGTGCCAGGGCGCGGCGTCTTATGAAGCTACGGGGTTTTTGACTTGCCTGCCCAGGAATCAGCGGCCTTTGCATCCGCTTCACAGGGGACATCAGGGAGTATCGCATGTGCGGCTTCTTCCATCGTATTTTTTAACAGAACAACCGCATCGTCCACTTCCTCCTCCGGGACTTCCATCAGGATTTCGTCGTGGACGATGCCTACGATTTTCTTGTCACTTTCCCGGATCCGGGAGGCCAGAAGGCCGAGGGCATGCTTCAGAATATCGGCGGCCGTGCCCTGAACCGGAGTGTTGGCCAGATCGGCCAGACCTGTGTCCGGGGAAAACAGGAACCTGCGTCCTGTGAGCGTCCGGCCTTCCAGGGGATGGCTCTCTCTTAAGTCATGGTGCCACCAGTTGATCCCGTGGTAATTCTGAAAGAAGGCACTGCGAAACTGTTCTGCTTCTTCTAAAGTCATGTCTACACCATAGGACTGACTCGAGTACTGTCTGAGTCCTTCCGCGCCCATACCGAATATCAGACCGAAATTCACAGCCTTTGCGGCCTGACGCTGCGCTTTTGTTACCTGACTGATCGGAACATTGGAAATCAGGGAAGCGGTGAGGGCATGGAGATCCTCGCCTTTCTGACAGGCACTTTTCATTCTGGAATCACCGGAAATCTGTGCCGCTACGCGCAGCTCGATCTGGGAGTAATCGGCAAGAACCAGTTTTCTTCCATGGGGTGCTGTGAAGCAGCCGCGAAAATCGGCTTCCCGCGGAATCTGCTGAATATTGGGATTGTAACAGCTCATTCTTCCGCTCCAGGCGCCGATCTGCATGTATTTCGGATGGAGCCGGCCAGTCACGGGATGAATCTGGGCCGGAATGGGATGGAGGAAAGAAGAGAGGGATTTGGAGTGTTTTCTGTATTCGGTCAGCGCCTGCACCAAAGGCTGGTTATGGTAGGGAGCCAGGTTTCTTCGCGATGTGGAGTTGACCGGGATTCCGTACCGGTTCAGTAGTTTGAGCACATAGGGATTGCTCTCAAAGTTTACGTCCAGGGCTTCCTCGCCGCCCCACAGGGTCAGCTGGTACGTGGGAGTGCCGCTGTAGGTGTAGAGGGTCTCCAGAGCATTGTTATATTGCTTCTCGGTCTTCCTGCGCAGCGAATCCCACTGTTCCAGATCGAGATTGATTCCGTCATATTCTGTATGGGCGATGGCGGAAGCGCAGGCAAACTCAATGGAGGCAATCCGGTCGAGACCATGATGAGCCAGGAGCGGCTTCATCACACCGTACAGCTTCAGCAGAATCCCTGCATCCAACGCGGCATAAGCCAACTGGGATCCGGTCAGAGAGGTGCTGTCCCAGAGCCCTGTCTGCTCTGTCTTATCCATCCTGATGCCGAGATAGTGGTCCGCCACCGCCGCCAGGCCCGCCCGCAAAGGACCGCCGCATGGCCGGAGCAATTGAGCGGCCAGCATGGTATCGAAGACTGGATAGCATTCGATTCCAATCCCCATGAGAAACTGTAAGTCAAACTTGGCATTGTGGAACAGCTTTTCCGAAGGGGTGTCCAGAAGCTCTCTTAAGCAGGAAATTCCATCAGGGAGAAATACCGCACAGTCAAAGACAAGCACAGGAATACCAGGAGCGCTAATCTGGATCAGACGGAGCCGGTCGCGGTGCGGGTCGAGCCCGGTTGTCTCTGTGTCTATGGCGAGGAGCGGCGCTTCTTTTATTGCCTTCTGGTAGGGAAGCGTGTCGGAGGGGGAAGAGATAACCAGGTAGTCAATGGATAATCCGGAATTGTCTGTCGGCGTGGCCTGGGGTGGTGTGATTTTATTTTCCATTGACGGCTCCTCTCTGTTTTGTTAAAATAGAACGTACGTTCTTGCTTCTTCCAGTATACTATATTGTGGGCGGAAAAGCAATTGATAATGTGGTATTTTACTATATTAGGACTGTGAACGGTAACCGATGGAAAAAAATACAAATGCAGAAAGCCTGGATATAAGGTAAAATAGACAAAGTTTTAAAATGCAGATCAAATTCGCTTACAAAAATTTAATTTTAAAGATAAACTGGAAAAAGAAAGACAGTATTGAACGAAACAGAATTGGAGAAAATGATCAGACGTAAACGAATCAAACCGAGTAGGACGTTATATAGAATGATCATAGGGAAAGGACCGGATACAGATTAATGAAGAGCAGAGAGTACAATCTAGCGCCAGAAGAGAAAACGGCCAGGGAACAGATGATGGAACTGATTTTGATTTCCAGCCGTTTTACAAGCAGCATTACGGTTGAAAATGAAGAGAAACATTTTAATGGAAAGAGCATACTGAAGGCGGGAGAGCTGAAAAAGGGAGAGCGTTTTTATGTGGTGGCAGACGGCAGTGACGCTAAGGAGGCGATCGAAGCGCTTGACCGGTTATTTCCGTATGCAGTGAACCAGCCGGGTGTGCAGTCCTGTCCATCGAAAAAGGTGCCGAAACGAAGGTGATAAGAAAGCGTTAAGGAATACGGACGCTTCTTGACAATGACGCTGGGGTTCTTTATAATTTCTTTCATATTACCGCTTTATGCAGAAAGGAATTTACTCATTTCATGGACGACGCCGACAGTGACGCTGAACCTGACACACACCGGGCAAACTCAAATACGACAGTTACATACCGGTTGATAAAAAAGAACATGATAATTAAAATGAAATGTTGACATAGGAGCATAACCTGCGTTTCCCTCGGGAAAGGCGGGCTATGCTTTTTTGCGTAGTGGAAAAGCATTTTATTGGCTGCAAAAGCAGCCGTGCCCTGGTGAAAGAGTCCGTCAAGCCGGACTCTATGTGTCAAAAAAGAAGAAAGAGGAAGGAAAAAATTATGGAAGAACAGAGTATCTCATTGGTTATTATTATTGGATGTATCATTATGTCCGCGTATTTCTCGGCGACGGAGACTGCATTTTCCTCGCTGAACCGGATTCGGATCAAGAATATGGCGGAAAAGGGAAATAAGAGGGCAGGGCAGGTGCTAAAGCTGTCCGAAAACTATGACGGGCTGCTGTCCACGATCCTGATCGGGAATAACATCGTCAACATTGCAAGTGCGTCGCTGGCCACGGTCATATTTGTGAAGCTCCTGGGCGATGAGGCGGGCGCCAGTATATCAACCGTGGTGACGACGATCGTGGTGCTGATCTTCGGTGAGGTTTCCCCGAAGAGTATTGCCAAGGAGTCCCCGGAGCAGTTTGCCATGTTCTCCGCCCCGTTTTTAAATGCGTTTATGGTGCTGCTGACACCCGCTAATTACTTATTCAAACAGTGGAAAAAGCTGCTTTCACTCCTGATCCGGACTTCGGGAGATTCCGGCATTACGGAGGAGGAGCTGCTTGCCATCGTGGAGGAGGCGAAACAGGATGGCGGGATTGATGAACAGGAAGGAAGCCTGATCAAGAGCGCCATTGAATTTACAGAGCTGGAAGCCATGGATATCGCAACCCCGCGTGTCGATGTGACAGGAATTCCCGTCGATGCGGATAGAGAGGAGATAGCGGCGGTGTTTGGCGAGACCGGATATTCCCGTCTCCCCGTCTATAAGGATAAGATCGACGACATTATCGGGATTATTTACCAGAAGGACTTTTATAATCAGGTGTATCGCGGTGTGTGCGGTGTGGAGGCCATTGTCCGACCGGCGCTGTATGTGGCGAAGAGTAAGAAAATCAACGTCCTCCTGAAGGAACTTCAAAAAAATAAGATGCATATTGCGGTGGTAATCGATGAGTTTGGAGGAACCATGGGAATTGTAACTCTGGAAGATATTCTGGAGGAGCTGGTGGGGGAAATCTGGGATGAACACGATGTGGTGGTTCAGGAAATTGAGAAGATATCTGATCAGGAATACCTGGTTTTAGGCAATACCAGCGTGGAAAAGCTGTTTGAGGAGCTGAGTGCTGAGGAAGAGTTTGAATCGTTTACCGTAAGCGGATGGGTGATGGAGCTGGCGGAGCGGATACCGGAAGAAGGGGATGTGCTCTATTATGAAAATATGACCATAACTGTCATGAAGATGAAAGACAGGAGGGTGGAGCAGGTGAGGATCGTGCTGGAGGCGGAGGTCATGGAACCGTGCGCAGCCTCGTTTTAAAACCGCGTACGAAAGTCCCGCTCCAGTGTCCTGCACAAAGCCCTTGCAAAAAACAGATAGAAAACTCTCTGCCCTCGTGCTATAATGAAAATAATAAAATTTGAACGAACCAAAAACGAGGTGCAGCCTATGCCAACGATCAAAGATATTGCCGCCAAAGCAGGGGTATCCCACGGCACAGTTTCCAATGTGTTAAACAAGAGGGGGAACGTCAGCGCCGAAAAAATCCAGCTGGTGGAGCGGATTGCCAAAGAGATGGGATATAAAATGAATGTCCAGGCCCAGCAGCTGCGGGCCGGTACGGCACGGAGAGTCTGCGTCATTGTGCCTAAGATCAGCTTAAAATGCTACAACGATTTATATAACGGGCTGGAACAGTACCTGCGGGAGTACGACATCAGCATAGAACTCATATCCACCAATAACCTGGAGTGCGACGAGGAAAAAGCGGTAAAGAAGGCTCTCTCCTTAAATCCCATGGCGGTGGTGGTGGTCAGCTCGCTTCTTAAGAACAGGGGATTATACACTTCAGATACCAGGTTTTTCTTTGCCGAAAGAAAGGTAAAGGGAATGCCGGACGCGTCTGTCTACGTATCCTTTGGATTTGAGCAGGCGGGACGGGATATCGCGGTTAAGTGTATCGAGGATGGCCATCAGAATGTGGCTTTGCTCTGTGAGAACAGCATCTATTCCAACAATAAAAGCTTTATTAATGGTGTGGTGGATGTGCTGGAGGACGATAATTGCTCCAGCAAAATATTTCCCAGCGACGACAGCATGTGGTTTAACAAGGCCTTTGATATCCTGGGATCGAAAGAGGATTTTGACGCGGTGATTGCCATGAGCCAGGAGGACGCCGATTATTTGAGGGTGGCCCATCAGTATAATCCGGATAAGAAAATGCCGGTTATATATGCGCTGACCAGCAAGAGCATCGGAATCGATCCGGCCGTGTGCAGATATGAGCTGAATTATAAGCTGATGGGAAGAAACATAGCGGAGCAGATCGTAAATGCCGGCGGGGAAGATGCGGAGACGGCTCCCGCGCAGAAACAGCAGATTATCATGGAAAATGACGGATTCTACGATAATCCCCTTCCGGCCGCTGTTAAGAAAGACAGCATCTGCTTTTTGACCATCCAGAATCTGACCAGCAAGGCCATCGGCATGCTGCTTCCTTCCTTTACCAGGGAGACCGGAATCAAGGTTAATATGATCGAGGTTTCCTACGATGAGCATTACAAGATGGCGCAGGCCTGCGTGCAGAACAGCCCCTACGATCTGGTCCGCATCGACATGGCGTGGATGACGGAGCTGGGCGATAAGATTTATCAGCCCTTCGACAGCTCCAACTCTTCGGTCAGGTGGCTGCGGCAGCAGATTCTTCCCTCCCTCTCGGAAAACTATTCCATGGTTCATGGTGTCCAGTACGCGTTTCCGTTGGATGCCTGCGTGCAGATGCTGTTCTACCGGAAGGATCTATTCGAGGATGAGCTGATCAAGAGGGAATTTTTCGAAAAATACAAACGGCGTCTGGAGATTCCTAAGACGTTTGAAGAATACAATGAAGTGGCCAGATTTTTTACGAGAAAAGAGAATCCCGATTCCAGGACGAGGTATGGAGCCGTTACCGCTTACGGAAGAACATTCCTGGCGGCGTGCGATTTTCTGCCGCGTTTCCGGGAACTGAAGAAGGATATCTTCGATGCGCGGGGAAATGTAAATATCCTGATCCCCGAGATGAAACAGGCGATCCGCAATTATCTGGATACCTGTAAGTATGCGGGCAGTGATATCTATCAGTGGTGGGGGGAACCCACCCGCCAGTTCTCGGAGGGGAATACGGCGATGCATATCGTGTTTTCCAACTATGCCTCCGAGATGATACACAATCCGGAATCGAAGGTACTGGGGCGAATCGCCTGCGACACCGTTCCGGGCGGGCAGCCATTGTCGGGCGGAGGCTCGGTGGGAATCTCCAGATTCAGCAAAAAGTATGACGCGTGCATGAGCTTCTTAAAGTGGCTGTACCGGAAGGATATCGCGGAGACCATCACGTATCTTGGCGGATACGTCTGCAACCGCCAGATCAGCAGGAATATGGATATCCTGGAACGCTATCCGTGGCTCGAGAATATGGAAAAATCCTTCGAACCCGGCTGGAGGCTTTATAAACATGACAGAAATCCTGATTTCAATGAGTTCCTGTTTGAGGATATCCTGGGTAAGGCGATCCGGTCCATCGCATCGGGAATCGAAGAGATGGATGACGCGCTGGAGAAGGCGCAGGAGGAATGTGATCGGGCATTTAACGAAACAAGCGGGAATTCTCCCATCTCAATAGGCGGAGGGATGAATCGCCAAAAACAAGTTTAGCGGTAGTGGCGGGCGGAGAGAAATCGGTATCCCATATTGACATGAAGTTAAACTGCGCATCGATATAAGATGCAGCCGCACTCTGCGAAATTACGGAGCGTGGATAAAAAGAAATAACCGGCAGCAATGGAAATAAAAAGTTTGGAAGGCGCCGCGCAATAAGTTTTAGGTAAGTAATAGGATACCTGAAATTCGTTGCGCGGTGTTTTTAATGCTTTTATGAGGTAAGGATAGACTTGTGTTAAAAGGTGAAAGCTAAACAGAAATAAAAACTTTTAAAGTCGAATGAGGCGCAGAAAACAAATATATTTATTTGAACGTGCCAAATAAAATGAGCTTTTTGACTGCAAAAAATAAAACAAGACATAATAAAATGCACAAAAAAATGTAAAATCTATGTTATAACTATGTAAAATAAACAAAATAATTTGGAAATACTATTGACACGTTCCAATAAAAGGTGTATAAAATAGATATAGAGACAAGGAGGTACGGAAAATGTACACAAAGAATCAGTCAATCAGAGAACTCATTGATAAGAACCGGATTTTGATTGCGGCTCATCGCGGTACGTGCGGTGGGAACGTGGTGCAGAATACCTGTCTGGCATATAAAAACGCACTGCTTCATGGAGCGGATATGATCGAGGTGGATGCTTCCATGACTACGGACAAAGTATTTTACGCATTCCATAATGGGGAAGAGCCTCTTGAGCTGGGAATTGACCGTGATATCCGAACCATGTCGTCGGAGGAAGTGGAGAAGCTCTTTACGCTGAATTCCTTACGGCAGGTATGCGGACAGAAGCTGGAACATTTAGAAGACGTGCTGGAGCATTTTCGCGGAAAGTGCCTGATCAACATTGACAGGTCCTGGTTTTACTGGAAGGAGATCATCGCCCTTTTAGACCGCATGGATATGAAGGACCAGATTCTCTTAAAGTCCGGTGTAGAGGAGGAGCTCTTAAAGGAACTGGAAGAGAGCGGCACCGGCATCATGTATATGCCGATCATGAAGAGCCCGGAGGAATGGGATATCATTCAGAAGTACGATATCAATGTGGCCGCGGCGGAGCTTATCTTTACCGATCTGGACAGTGAATTCTTAAGCCCGGAATTCATGGGTCGTTTGAAAAAAGCGGGGATCGCTCCCTGGGTGAACGCGATTACCTTAAATGATGAGATCATTCTCTCCGGGCTGTTAGATGATAATAATGCCATTAAGATTGGTTTCGATGAGACATGGGGAAAGCTGATAGACTTGGGATTCGAGATTATCCAAACTGATTGGCCGGCGTTGTTAAAGGGATACATATCAAATAAATCAAATGAAAAGTAGGAGGAGAATTATGAGGAACTTAAAGAAATTTGCGGCACTCGGATTATCTGCAGCTATGGTACTGTCACTGGCAGCCTGCGGATCAGGAACAAAGAATACGACGACGGACACGACAGCCGCCAAGACGGAGGAAGCTGCGAAAACAGAAGCGGCAGGAGATACTGAAGCGGGAGATAAGGCGGCGGCCGGCGGAGACGTGGACAAGAGCCAGAAGCTGATTATTTACACAAACTCCGGTTCCAACGGCAGAGATGCATGGCTGAAGGAGAAGGCGGGAACGGCCGGATATAATGTAGAGGTGGTACAGATTCAGGGCGGCGATCTGGCGAACAGAATTATCGCGGAGAAGAACAATCCGCAGGCAGATATGGTATTTGGACTGAACTCCATTGAGTATGAGAAACTGAAAGCGGAGAGCGTACTGGATCAATGGGAGCCTTCGTGGGCCGGCGACGTGGATATGACACTGGGCGACAAGGACGGATACTATTATCCGATCGTGATCCAGCCGCTTGTCAATATGATGAACGCCGATCTCCAGAATCCGCCAAAGGACTACACCGACCTGGTAAATCCAGAGTGGAAGGATAAATACACCATCTTAAACTTCGGCGGCGGCACCGGTAAGACCATTCTTGCCAGCCTGCTTGTTCGGTACAGAGATGATAATGGGGAGTACGGCATTTCCGATGAAGGATGGGATTTCGTGAAAAGCTGGATTCAGAACGGCCACATGGAAGTACAGGGAGAGGACTACGTAGGAAATGCGATCTCCGGTACAGTTCCGATCACAGAGATGTGGGGAAGCGGCGTTCTTCAGAATCAGACAGAGAGAGATTATAAGTTCCAGATCATGGTTCCGGAAGTTGGCGTTCCATACGTAACCGAGCAGGTGGCCATGATTACAGGTTCCAAGAAGCGCGATCTTGCTGTAGATTTCGCCAACTGGTTCGGTTCCGCTGACGTTCAGGCAGAGTGGATGAAACAGTTCGGCACCATTCCGTGCCAGCCTAAGGCAGTGGAGGAAGCACCGGCCGATATCAAGGAATTTATGGATCAGGTACATCCGCAGGATATGGATTGGGGATTTGTAGCAGCAAACATAGATCAGTGGGTTGAAAAATGTGAGCTTGAGTTCTTACAGTAGGTGACGGACGGCGGTATGGTTTATGAATATAAATGATACCGCCTCTTTGTAAGGAGAGGAAAAGGATGATTGAGTTTAAAAATATTGAGATTAAATACGGGGATTTTGTAGCCATCAAGGATTTGAATTTAACGGTTGGCGATGGGGAGTTCTTTACATTTCTGGGGCCGTCGGGCTGTGGCAAGACAACGACACTGAGGGCTCTCGTGGGCTTCCTCGAACCCAGTGCCGGACAGATACTGATCGATGGAAAGGATGTTACCCACACTCCGGTAGAGAAAAGAAATATCGGGATGGTATTTCAGAGCTACGCCCTGTTTCCGACGATGACCGTCTATGAGAATCTGGCTTTTGGCCTGAAGGTGAAGAAGCTTTCAGCGGCGGAGATCGACCGGAAGGTCAAGGATGTGGCGAAGGTCATCGAGATCAAGTCAGAGCAGCTGGTGAGAAATGTATCCGAATTATCCGGCGGGCAGCAGCAGAGAGTGGCGTTAGCCAGGGCGATCGTTCTGGAACCGAAGATTCTGTGCCTCGACGAGCCGCTTTCCAACCTGGATGCCAAGCTTAGAGTGGGCCTTCGGAGCGAGCTTAAAAAGCTGCAGAAGAACCTGGGGATCACTACCCTATACGTTACCCACGATCAGGAGGAGGCCCTTACCCTGTCCGACCGGATTGCCGTGTTTAACAATGGATTTGTAGAGCAGGTGGATAAGCCTTACAACATCTATAACCATTCCGGGTCGGAATTTGTCTGCGATTTTATCGGTGAGATTAACCGGCTGAACGCTGCTGTCTTAAGCGAGGTGGAGACCCAGACCGGCCATGCGCTGGATGGGAATAAGAGCGGCTATGTGCGTTTGGAGAGAATCAGTTTAAAGGAAATTCCAGGCTATGCGAAGATGCATGGAGTGATCCGGGATTACGATTATAACGGAGTCATGACGAAATACCGCGTTGAAGTCATGGGATGTGAGATCCGCGTGATCCACGTCAATGACGGACAGCCGTTCATGGAAATCGGCCAGGAACTGGATATCTATATGAATCCAGGGATATCATGCAATTTTAAAAGGAGGGAGTTTGTATGAAACAGAGAAGCAAGAGTAAGTCTTTCAGTATACAGACCCTGATTTTAAAGATTGTCATTGTATGGGCCATTGTTGCATTTGTCATCTACCCGAACTTAAACCTGCTGGTCAGTGTCTTCTATAAAAATGGACAGTTTTCCACGGAAGTGTTCGGAAAGGTCTTCGGCTCCGCCAGAGCCATGAAGAGTCTTGTGAACAGCTTCATTCTGGCGTTCACCCTGGTGGTTACGGTCAACATCGTGGGGACGCTCAGCGTTCTTCTGACGGAATACTGGGATATCAAGGGCGCCAGGGTATTAAAACTTGCATATATGAGCTCGCTGATCTACGGCGGAGTCGTGCTGGTATCCGGCTATAAATACGTCTACGGGGCCAACGGACTGCTGACAAAGCTTTTGGTGTCAGTATTTCCGGGCATGAATCCGAACTGGTTTGTGGGATACGGGGCAGTCGTGTTCGTTATGACATTTTCCTGTACACAGAATCATATGATGTTTTTAAAGAATGCGATTCACGGTCTGGATTACCATACCATTGAGGCGGCGAAAAATATGGGGGCGTCCGGAAGCAGAATCTTCTTCCAGATCGTCATGCCGGTGTTAAAGCCTACGTTTTTTGCCATCACCATCCTGACGTTCCTTACCGGACTGGGAGCCATGTCGGCACCTCTGATTGTCGGCGGAGAGAATTTTCAGACCATCAACCCCATGATTATCACATTTGCAAAATCCAGTTTTTCCAGGGAGGTTGCGGCATTTCTTGCGGTTCTTTTAGGAATTGCCACGATGATTCTGCTGGCAGTGTTCAGCAGGATTGAAAAGGGCGGAAACTACATATCCGTGTCGAAGACGAAGGCAAAGCTAAAGAAGCAGAAGATCAGCAATCCGGTATTCAATGTGGCAGCCCATGTGGTCGCTTACGCCATGTTTGCCATCTATGTGATACCGATTATCCTGGTTATCGTATATTCGTTCTGTGATTCACTGACTATTAAGACGGGCAATCTGACTCTGAATTCGTTCACTCTGGCGAATTACCAGAAGCTGTTTACGAGCGCAGAGGCGATCAAGCCGTACATCGTCAGTATTGTATACTCCCTGCTGGCTGCGGTTCTGGCTGTACTGATGGCTGTGATCTGCGCCCGGTTTGTGCGCACGGCAAAGCATAAATACGACGTATTCTTCGAGTGGGGCATGCTGATTCCGTGGCTTCTTCCGGCAACCCTGATCGCGCTGGGACTGACCACGACCTACGGGGAGCGGCAGCCGATCCTGTTTAACTATGTTATGGTAGGAACACTGGTTCTGATGCTCGTGGGCTATACGGTCGTCAAACTGCCGTTCTCTTACCGGATGGTGAAGGCAGCGTTCTTCAGCATTGACAATGACCTGGAAGAAGCGGCGAAATGTATGGGTGCGAGCACGCTCTATACGATGATAAAAGTAATTCTTCCGGTTATTTTCCCGGCGATTATGTCCATTATTATCCTGAATTTCAACGGGATGTTATCGGACTACGATCTTTCGGTATTCCTGTACCATCCGCTGTACCAGCCTCTCGGCATCGTTGTGAAGGCCGCTTCGGATGAGTCGGCATCCATTGATGCCAGGGCCATGGGCTTTGTATACACGGTCGTTCTGATGATTCTCTCTTCTGTCGCACTGTATTTTGGACAGGGAGATGGAATGGAACGTATCAGAAGATGGAAGCAGAGACGGTTTGAGAAGAGAGTGGCGAAGGGATGAGGAAGAGATCAATAGGGTAAGAATATGAGCAGAAGGTAAAAAAAGAAATCAAAAGGCAAAAAAGAGATCATTACAGGGCGCCGCATGAAAGATATCATGCGGTATTCCTGTTTTTCAGGAGGCGGATTAGTTGAATGAATTTATAATGGAACAATGGATTTTTGTAGCCCGGCTCCTCGGGGCGGCTGTCTGCGGCGGGCTGATCGGTTATGAACGGCAGAGCAGGAAGAAGACGGCGGGTGTCAGAACACACGTTATCATTTCGGTTGCGGCCGCGACCATGATGATTATCTCCAAGTATGGCTTCAATGATGTTCTCGGCGAATACGTCCGACTTGACCCATCCCGGGTAGCGGCCGGTATCGTGACAGCCGTCGGATTTATCGGCTCGGGAATTATCTTTTTCCGCAACAACAATGTGAGCGGAATCACCACCTCCGCCGGTATCTGGGCCACGGTGGGAGTAGGCATGGCCATGGGCTGCGGCATGTATGTGCTGGGCGCTGTGTCCACGATTATTGTGATGGTTTCTGAGGTGTTTTTAGGGAGACGGGGATATTTTTCCAGAAAGGCAGGAGAAGAGCGGGAGCTGGAGATCGAGTATAAGGACAGCGACAAAGAAGATATCTTTTCCTATATTAATAAGACCATAGAGGACGCAGGCTGCAAAATGGAGAATATAAAGCTGGCCGACGAGGATTCCCTCTGCGTACTGAGTGCGGTTTTAAAAGCGCCTGATGAGCTGGATGCAGCCCTCCTGGTGGGGGAACTCAAAAAGAAGAAATCAGTGAAACGGGTATCTGTCTGAACAGGTTGTAAAACACAGGGATGAGAGGGGAATACATGGAGACAGTGACAGCGGCAGTGGAGTATCTGGAAGGCATCAATCTGGCTTCCATCACCATGCGGATCGTGATGTCCATGGTCTGCGGCGGTGTAATCGGAATTGAGAGGGGCAAAGCACATCAGCCGGCCGGAATGCGGACGTACATGCTGGTCTGTATGGGCGCGGCCATGGTCATGCTGACCGGACAGTATATGTACTATCATTTCCAGACCGGTGATCCGGCGCGGCTGGGCGCACAGGTGGTCAGCGGAATCGGTTTCCTGGGCGCCGGGAGCATCATTATCTCGGGCAAGACAAAGATTAAGGGGCTGACAACGGCAGCAGGCCTGTGGACTGCTGCGTGTATTGGGCTGAGTATTGGGATTGGTTTCTATGAGGCCGGGATCATTGCCACCCTGGCCGTGTCGCTCATCATGACACAACTGAAGAAGCTGGAGTACCATTTGATTTTTGATGATGTTTGGCTCA
The DNA here is from genome assembly GCF_046966825.1 of Hungatella sp. Taxonomy (NCBI): domain Bacteria; kingdom Bacillati; phylum Bacillota; class Clostridia; order Lachnospirales; family Lachnospiraceae; genus Hungatella; species Hungatella sp. The sequence goes on from NZ_JBKVCZ010000029.1 coordinate 33,830, forward strand.
GCGTGTATGTGGAACTGGACGATGCGGTCAAAATGACGGATCTTGTCCGGGAATTTTCACCTGCCGGCCTGGTGATCGGCGAGGTGCAGATTGAAAAGAAGAGAAAAGGCTTCCAGAAGGCGGTGATCAGCTTAAAGAATACGGAACATAAGAGCCGGGAGGCGGTGCTTCAGTTTCTGGAAGAGGTGGAAGGGATTCAGTTTGTGAAGTATACGGCTTAAAAAAATTGACTTGTAAAAAAATACTAAAATCTTGGTTGTAGACTATATTGTCTGTAACCAAGATTTTTTTTGATAGAATTTGCAAACTAAAATGTTAAAATGTCAATTTTGTAAAAAATATTGACATTATTCGACGCATATGTGATAATAAAAACGTAAAATATAGCAGAAAGTTACAAAATATTTCAAAAACAATCAAAAACTACAAAAGAGAAAAAAGACCAGGAAAGGAAAAAAACATGGAACAAAAAACTTCTATTATTCCAGCCGGCCGGCTGCAAAAGATAATGGAATACATGAAGGAACATGGCAGCGTTCAAATTAAGGAACTGGCAGACTATCTCGACGTATCCGATGCGACGGTACGCCGGGACCTGGATGACTTAGACACTCAGGGGCTTTTAGTTAGGACTCATGGAGGGGCAGTCAGAAAGAATGATAACACTTCTTCATTTGAATGGCAGCATAATGAGAAGCTGACGATTATGCTGCATGAAAAAAAGCAAATTGCTAAATTGGCGGCGTCCTTTGTGCACGAGGGCGACACTATTCTGTTGGATTCAGGAACGACAACCTATTACCTGGCAAGTGAATTATCCGATATTCCTAATTTGACAGTAATTACTTATGACCTGTTTATTGGAGGAAATTTAGCTCTCCACCCAACATCGACTATGATTGTAACAGGTGGAATTCGTCGTCAGGGGTATAATAATGTGCTTTTGGGAAGTATGGTAGAAGATTACGTTCGTAATATTCGTGTGGACAAGGCTTTTCTGGGAGCAGATGCTATTGATGTGGATTTCGGCATTTCCAATACAAATGTGATGGAGGCCAGTATTAAGCGATTACTGGTTCAGGCTGGAAAGCAGGTGATATTGATTGGTGATCACAGTAAGTTAGGCAGAATGGCGTTAATCAAAGTATGTGATTTGACGGATATTGATGGGGTAATTATTGATAAGGCTATCGATGAAAACAGCCTGCACAGAATGAAGGAAAAAGTAAAAAATGTATATTTGGCATAATGTATATGCCTGAAAAAGAAAGGGGTTTATGATGAATTGGTTAAAAGAAGTATTCAAAACTGAAAAGCCTATTATTGCAATGTGTCATCTTCAGGCGTTGCCGGGAGACAGTGGCTATGACCAGGAAAAGGGAATGGAGTGGGTGATAGAGAAGGCTCGTGAAGATCTGCATGCGCTTCAGGATGGAGGGGTGGATGCAGTCATGTTTTCTAATGAATTCAGCCTTCCTTACCTTACTGATGTAAAGAAAGAAACACTTGCTGCAATGGGACGCGTGATCGGGGAGATAAAATCAGAAATTACAGTTCCTTTTGGGGTAAATGTTTTATGGGATGCCAAGGCGTCTTTGGATCTGGCAGTCGCTACCGGGGCTTGTTTTGTGAGAGAGATTTTTACTGGTGTCTATGCCAGTGATTTTGGATTATGGAATACTAATTGTGGTGAGACGGTGCGCCACCAACATGCGGTTGGCGCACAGAATGTTAAGTTACTGTTTAATATAGTTCCGGAAGCGGCTGTTTACGTGGAGCAGCGCAATATCAGAGAAGTGGCAAAGACAACCGTGTTTAACTGCAGACCGGATGCTTTATGTGTTTCCGGACTGACTGCAGGGGAAAGCACAGATACCCAGATTTTGAGTGAAGTGAAATCGGTAGTGCCGGATACGGTGGTGCTGGCGAATACGGGGTGCAGAATAGAGAATATTACAACTCAGTTATCTGTGGCAGATGGTGCCATTGTAGGAACAACGTTTAAAAAAGATGGAAAATTTGAAAATGGAGTAGATTATAACCGAGTCAAGGCTTTTATGGATCTTGTTAAGGAATTTCGATAAGAAGGGGAAGGTGTATCTTATGAGGAGAAGGTTACAGAAATGTTTTTGTCTTTTATTAAGTCTGTTATTAGTTCTGGGAACTCTCACTGCATGTAGTCAAAGTGCAGAGAAGACAGATAATAATACTGTTACAGGAAATAGCGGAAAAGAAGAAACAGGAAAAGAAGAGGCAGGAATTTATGATGGAATTGAGCCCTTAGAAACAGAGACTGAGCTGAATTTCGGATATTTGACTGGCTCCCATCATGGAATGATTATCTATATGATTGATAAGATGGGGGGGTATGAAAAGGCAGGAATACGAGCCAATATAGAGACATTTGGTAATGGCCCGGTTATGGTAGAGGCGATGGCTTCTGATTCCTGGGACTGCGGAACGATTGGGTTAGGAGGGGTTCTGACAGGTGTTATTAGCCAGGATATGGTCGTGATTGGAGCTGCGGCAAGAGATTACGATTCCCTGCGCATTTTTGCAAAAAATGATTCAGATGTTGTTTCAGCAGGAAATACGCTAAAAGATTTCCCGGATATCTATGGGACGGCAGATACGTGGAAAGGAAAAGAAATTTTGATTCCGACAGGGTCTACACTTCATTATGTTTTATCTACAGGCCTAAGCAAATTCGGCTTGTCTGATACTGACGTAGCAATGACTCATATGGATGTTCCAGGCATCAATACGGCGCTTCGGGCAAATAAAGGGGAGATTGGAGCACTTTGGGGCAGTTTTACATATGCAGATGAAATGAAGGAAAACTACACTGTGGTTATGAGTGCAAATGATCTGGGAATTGAATTGCCTACGGTTATGTGTGCGAATCCCAGGAGTTATGAAGATCCGGCCAAATATAAAGCGATAAAAAAATGGATGGAACTTTATTTTGCCACCGTTGATTGGATTTACAGCAGTGAGGAACATTTTGACAAGGCGGTTGAAATGTTTACGGAAATTAATGAGGAAGCGGGAGCTACAGGCACATTGGAAGAGAACCGGACAGTTCTTGAAAACAATCGCCATTACAGCCTGTCAGATAACGTAAAACTTTTTAATGAAAAAACGGAAGATGGATCGATGTTGTTAATAGAAGCGATGCATAACGACCCATTGTTATTCTATATCAAGAACGGCAGCTATCAGAAAGGTGATGATACCAAATTGTTGGGCGGTTATTTTAAAGCAGATATCATCAATGAAATTGCGGCAATGAAGGAGTAAAGGTGGCTGATTATGAAAAAAATCTTAGACCGGTATGCGGTAATCTCCGTACTCAGCGTTCTGACTTTTTTACTCATCTGGCAGGGCTTTGTTACTGCCGGGATACTATCAGATAAAATTTTGCCTGCGCCGACAAAGGTATTTGCGGCTTTGTTTGATAAACTGAATAATAAAAGCCCGGATGGTTCTCTGCTGCAGACGAATATCCTGGTCAGCTTAAAGGTTGCATGCAGTGGGCTGCTTCTTGCAATTGTGATTGGGGTTCCCTTGGGCTGGCTAATGGGCTGGTATAGGACAGTCAGCCGTTTTGTTCGCCCTATATTTGAGATAATGCGCCCCATCCCCCCAATTGCGTGGATTCCATTGACCATTCTGTGGGTTGGGATTGGCCTTGAGGCCAAAGCGATGATTATATTCTTTGCATCTTTTGTCCCATGTGTAATTAATGCCACAGCGGGAATCAAAAGTACTAATCAGACTTTAATTAATGTAGCAAAAACGTATGGGGCATCAGACTTTACGATATTTCTGAAAATAGGGATCCCCTCTTCTCTGCCCATGACTTTTGCAGGAATACGAATTGCACTTAACTCCGCATGGAGCACATTGGTAGCGGCAGAGCTGCTGGCTGCTAATGCTGGACTTGGCTATATGATTAATATGGGACGGCAGTTTGGGCGAGTTGATATCATTGTATTAGGAATGGTTACAATTGGAATCCTGGGTTTTTCGTTCTCATGGATATTCACAAAGCTGGAGCATATTTTTGTGAAATGGAGGACTGTCTGATGAAAAAAGTTACAGGTTGGAAAAAGAGTTTCGGACATATTTTTTATACGATAGCGCCTGCATTGTCATTGGTTTTGTTATTTCTCTTGTGGGTTCAGATTTCCAGAGGTAATTCGGATCTTGTACCTGGGCCAGATCTGGTAATGAAACGATTTGTTAAAACTTTCGAAAAGCCAATTAATGGATATCTGATCTTTGGGCATATTTTAGCAAGTTTAAAACGTATTTTTTTAGCATTGATATTTTCTCTGGGGATTGGGATTCCGTTCGGTATATTAATCGGATGGAATAAAACCTTTAATGCTATTTTCGGTACTCTGTTTGAATTTATCCGCCCCATTCCGCCGATCGCATGGCTTCCTTTGATTGTTATGTGGTTTGGTATTGGGGAGTTTCCCAAAGTTATCATTGTATTTATTGGGACCTTTACACCGGTGGTAGTCAATACCGCGACCGGGATTCGTTTAGTGGAGCCATTATACCTTGAAGTAGGAAGAATGTTCCATGCGAATGATAGAAAACTGCTTACCGAAATTGCGTTGCCATCGGCTATGCAGTCGATATTTGCAGGCTTTAGAACTGCTACAAGTGGCGGACTAATGGTCGTTCTTGCGGCTGAGATGATAGGGGCTAAGGCAGGACTGGGATTTTTGATTACCAGAGGACAGGATGCCTTTGATGTTCCGCTTATTATGGTTGGCATGATTGTTATCGCCATTGTTGGAACTGTAATTTCTATTTTCACGGATCTTCTTGAAAGGCGGATATGTCCATGGAGCGAGAATATAAAATCAGATTAGATATACAGAATATAAGCAAATGCTTTTCCATGGAAAACGGAAAGAACCATGAGGTTGTGAGGGAACTGTCGCTTACGGTACGGGATAATGAGTTTCTGATCCTGCTGGGACCGGGTCACTGTGGGAAGACTGTCATTTTAAATATGATTGCCGGTCTAATGCAGCCTGATTACGGAAATATTTGTTTAGACGGTAAGAATGTGGTGGGACCAAATCCAGATATGGGAATGGTATTTCAAAAGATTGGGACACTTCCGTGGAAAACCGTTATGGAAAATGTAGAACTGGGACCTAAAATGCGTGGAATACCGAAGCGTGAACGACGGGAAAAGGCTCAGCATTACATTGATCTGGTGGGCCTGCATGGCTTTGAAGAGCATCTGCCAAAGCATTTATCCGGTGGCATGAAGCAGAGAGTCGGAATCGCGAGAGCTTATGCAAATGACCCACAGATATTACTTTTAGATGAACCGTTTGGACAGTTGGATGCACAGACCCGATATAATATGGAAGAAGAAATTGCGCGAATCTGGGAGCAGGAGAAGAGAACTATTTTATTTGTAACAAATAATATTGAGGAGGCATTGATGCTGGGAGACCGGATTATCCTTCTTACGGAGTGTCCAGCAAGAGTGAAGCAGGTGTATCAAGTTGATTTACCGCGCCCCAGAGACATGATGGACTGTAGGTTTTTGCAGATGCGCCGTGAGATTTCAGAAAACACGGATTTGTCAATATAGAAAAAGGGTGCAGTATATGACAGAAAATTATAAAATTGAAGTGAAAGAGCTTACCAAAAACTTCGGAGATTTAAAGGTTTTGGATCATATTTCATTTAAAGTAAAGAAAGGAGAATTTATCTGTGTGGTAGGGCCTACAGGCTGCGGAAAGACAACATTTTTAAATTTACTTACACAGCTTATTGAACCGACATCGGGAGAAATTTTAATTGACGGGAAAACGGCGGATCCAAGGATACATAATATTTCCTTTGCATTTCAGGAACCATCTGCTATTCCCTGGCTTACCGTGGAAGAGAATATCATGTTTGGAATGAAATTAAAAAAGCTCCCTAAAGAGGAAATCTATCGAAGAACAGAAGAAATTCTTTCATTGGTAGGGCTTACCAAGTTCCGGAAACAATATCCTCATCAATTATCTACCAGTAGTGAACAGCGAATCGTAATCGGGCGAAGTTTTGCCCTGTATCCGGATCTGCTCTTGATGGATGAGCCTTATGGACAGATGGATATTAAAATGCGCTATTATCTGGAAGATGAAGTGATCAGGTTATGGAAAAAATTTGAAAGTACGGTTCTTTTTATCACACATAATATTGAAGAAGCGGTCTATCTTGCAGACAGGATTATTATCCTGACCAATAAGCCGGCTGCGATTAAAGAAGAACTGATTGTTGACTTAGCGAGGCCGAGAGACTTTACGGATCCACAATTTGTTGAGTTAAGAAAATATGTGACTGAGCAGATCAGATGGTGGTAAGTGGGAAAGGCATATCAATAAGGAGGACAAAGTAATGAAACTGATGCCATCAATTGCATCAGCCGATCCTTTGGCAGTAGGGGAGGTCTTAAAGAATCTGGAGGCATGGCCTTATCTGCATATAGATATCGAGGATGGAAACTTCGTTCCCAATATTACATTTGGAATGAAGACTGTCAGGGCGATATGTAAAGAAGCAGGGAAAAGGTATATTCAGGTACATTTAATGGTCAGTCATCCAGAATCGTATTTAGACGGTCTTGCCGCCTGCGGAGTGGATTCTGTGATAGCCCACTTGGAAGCGCTTGACTATCCACTTTATTTTCTCAATCACTGCCGTGCCCTTGGGTTGGAGACGGGGCTGGCTGTCAATATAAAAACACCAGTAGAAGCAGTAAATCCTTTTCTGGAAAATATGGATCAGCTGCTCCTCATGACATCGGAGCCTGATTATTTAGAAGAAAAAGTATATGGACCTGCAGTGGAACGCTTAATCCGTTTAGCCGGAACTATTCCGGCAGGAGTAGAATTGTATGCAGATGGAGGCGTGACCAGGGAAACGCTTCAGGAGCTTGAAAGAGCAGGTGTTCATGGGGCAGTCTTAGGCCGTCTGGTATTTCAGAGCCCTGATCCGTTAGAAATGCTTAAGGAACTTAAGGAGGAATAGAATGAATGCAGAAGAGGTATTAAAAGAACTTTGCCTGGCACCGGCTCCATCCGGTTACGAAAAACGAGCTGCAGAGGTATTTTCCAGTAGAATACGCCCGTTTGTTGACCGTATCATGTTAGACCGCATGGGTAATGTGATGGCCACGCTAGACGGTACAGATCCTGAATCACCTTCGGTGATGATGTACGCCCACTTAGATCAACTGGGATTTATTGTAAGAAGGATTGAACCGGATGGCTATATCCAGTTGGACAGATTAGGGGGGATACCGGAAAAGGTGTTGCCTGCACTGCGTTTATGGATACGCACGGTGCATGGTGATTTCATACCTGGTTTGATTGGAAATAAAGCACATCATGCGGCTTCAGCAGAAGAAAAATACAAGGTCGATATGGTGACGAATCTTTATGTCGATATTGGGGCCGCATCAGAGCAGGAGGTAAGGGCGCTGGGAGTGGATGTGGGTTGTCCTGCCATTTATGAACCGTCTTTTCAACCTCTTGCAGGAGATAAAGTAAGTGGTACTGCTTTAGATGACCGTGGCGGGCTGACCGCACTGATTCTTGCCGCCGAGAGTTTATGGGAAGACAGGCCGTCCTCAACTGTGCATTTCGTCGGGACCGTTTGGGAGGAGTTTAATATTCGAGGCGCTGCATTTGCAGCCAGAAGGTTAAAACCGGAGGTGGCTATGGGGCTGGATGTGGTTCTTGCAGGCGATACTCCGGATTTAAAAACGAAATATCAGAATGCACTTGGCAAAGGGCCGACAATTAATTTTTATAATTTTCATGGGAGAGGAACTTTAAATGGGATGATTCCCCATGAAGGTCTGGCCAGACTTGCAGAGGAGTGTGCTTTGAGAGAAAATATCCCCCATCAGCGGTTTGCATCTCTTGGAATTATAACAGAATCAGCCTACGTACAGATGGAAAATGAGGGAGTGGCTTGTCTGGATCTCGGCTACCCGGCCAGATATACTCACTCACCTGTGGAGACGTGCTCCTTAAGCGATATTAAGAATCTTGGCTTGTTGGCAGCAGCCTCCGCAAAGGCGATAACGCCGGAGTTTTCAATAAATCGCTATTCTATTGATTGCTGCAGTGATTCGTGATTAAGTGTATTCATGGCTGATAGGGAGGGGCATATGAAAAAAGGTATCCATTACTGGGCGCTTCCACATACGTTGAATTTAAGGGAGAAGATGGAATTTGCAAAGAGATTGGGATTTGAGGGAATAGAACTTGTAATTGTTGAAAAAGGGGAACTGCAGCTGGATTGCAGTAAAGAAGAATTGATGACGATCCGGCAGGCGGCGAAGGAGACCGGGATAGAAATTATTTCAGTAAGCAGCAGTTTAAACTGGAAATGCTCTTTCACCAGCGATGATGCTCAGATGCGAAAAAAAGCCGGAGAGATGCTGCGAAAACAGCTTTATATAGCAGCTGAGCTTAATTCCGAAGTGGCATTAGCCCTGCCGGGCTTCGTAACAGCAGACTTTATTTCTGACGAAATTCATCCCTCCTTCCGAACTCATGAAGAAGAGGACTATCATCCGGGGCTGGAAATCATTGATTATAATACAGCATATGAACGTTCACTTCAGGCATTTGAGGAGATTGCTCCTATCGCTGAGAGGGTGGGAGTAACGGTGGGAATTGAAAATGTCTGGAACCATTTTTTAATGTCACCGTTAGAAATGCGGCAGTTTATTGATGAGATAGGTTCCAGCTATGTACAGGTGTATTTTGACATTGGCAATGTACAGCCCTCCGGGTATCCGGAACAATGGATCCGGATTCTGGGGTCCCGCATTAAACGGGTTCACATAAAAGATTTTAGAAAAGGCTACTCCTCGGTTCAGGGTTTTGTGAATTTGCTTAGCGGAGACATTGATTTTGTGAAAGTGATGCAGGCCTTGCATGAGATTGGATATAATGGCTGGATTACCGCAGAGGTAAATGAAAAATGGGATTATCCGGAATTTGCTGCAAAAGCAAGTGCACTGGCTTTAGAGCAATTGCTGGAGGAAAGGAGTAACAGCAATGTATGATATAATGAAATTAAAAACAATTGCAAATCAGCTCAGAATAGAAACAATTGAATCTGTATACAGGGCGAAATCCGGTCATATTGGAGGCTGTCTATCTGCTGCCGAAATAATAGCAGTTCTCTATTTTTATAAAATGCGGTTAGATCCAGAACGGCCTGGGTGGGAGGATCGGGATCGCTTTGTACTGAGTAAGGGGCACTCGGCACCGATCTTGTACGCTGCTTTGGCAAAAAAAGGATTTTTTTCCGTGGAAGAGATGAGTCATCTGCGTCAGGCAGACAGCCATCTTCAGGGAGCCCCCAATCCTAAAACGCCGGGAATTGATATGTCATCGGGGCCTTTGGGACAGGGACTGTCGGCTGCAGTAGGTATGGCTCTTGCTGCAAGGACGATGAAAAAAGATTTTTTTGTGTATTGTATGCTGGGAGATGGTGAAATTGAAGAAGGACAGATATGGGAAGCTGCTATGGCTGCTTCAAAGTACCGATTAAATCGTTTGATTACGATTCTTGACCATAATGAGGTGCAGATGAGCGGTACAAATGAAGAGATTATGCCCCTGGGGGATCTAAAAGATAAGTTCGACTCGTTTGGCTGGAAAACCTACGAGATAAACGGTCATTCGATTTCCGAAATTATTGAGATACTGGATCATGTTACACAAGAAAGCCAAGTAGAGAAGAGTGAACCGGATAAACCGGTTATGATTATTGCCAATACGGTTAAGGGAAAAGGAGTTTCTTTTATGGAAGGAAAAGCGGAGTGGCACGGAGCTGTACCGACAGAAGAACAGTACGACGCTGCGTTGGCTGAACTGGGAAAGGGAGGAACTAATTTCAATAACTTACGCACTTAAGGAGGTGAAAATATGATTGCTAACAGAGTTGCTTATGGGAATATGGTACACAAGCTGGCGATGGAGGATGAACGGATTACGGTTGTAGATTCTGACTGCATAAATGTACTAAATTATGGTGAGTTCATTAAGGATTTTCCGGATCGTTTTTTTGAATGTGGGATTGCAGAGCAAAATATGGTATCTATAGCTGCTGGATTGGCGAGCTGCGGTATGATTCCGTTTGTGGCTTCCTTTGCAGTATTTACAAGCATGAGGGCGCTTGATCAGGTAAGAAATATGATTTGTTATAATGGTTATAGCGTAAAAATAGTGGGAACTCATGCAGGGCTCGAAACTGGCTTTGACGGCGCGACACATCAGGCTATCGAAGATATGGCGATTATGCGCGCAATACCAGGGCTTAGAGTTCTGGCTCCGTCCACTCCAAATATGACTGCAAAACTTACGCGTTTGATGGCGGAGACAGACGGGCCATTTTATATGAGATTCGGGCGGGAAATCAATCAGGAATATTATCCGGAGAATATGGAATTTACACTGGGAGGAAGCAGACTACTTCGAGATGGGGACCGTTTGACGGTTATGGCTTGTGGCCGCATGGTGGATTTTGCAGTTCGTGCAGCAGATCAGCTAATAAAAGAGGGGATCAGGGTAAGGGTTGTTGATATGTATTCCATCAAACCGATTGACGGGAAAGCGATAGAGGCTGCGGTGTCAGATACAGCATGTATTCTTACTGTAGAGGATCATAACACGATTGGCGGCCTTGGCGGAGCGGTCAGCGAATACGTTACAGAACATTGTCCGTGCAAAGTTCTAAAGATGGGAATGAGAGATGAGTTTGGACGATCCGGCTCCAGCGCTGATTTATTTGAGATGTATGGCTTGACAGCAGATAGTATTGCTGCCAGGATTCGTGAATTATTGGAGTGAGCAGAAAGTTAATGGAATATGAATGCAAATAGAGAAAAAGCTGTAATCCAGCCAAAGCTCCAGGTTTATGGAATTTGGCTGAATTACAGCTTTTTCTCATATTATCAGGATGATGCAATATTGGTCTCTTTTATGAATGGACGGTCTAAAATTCCAATTCCTTATCAAATACCAGATTACTAATTTCTTTGCATTTCCACTTTGTAATAGAGCCAAAACATTGTTCCGCATAGTCCAGAGGTGCCTGTTTGTTTGAATAGAGAGAGTTGATCAGGACGTATTTCTCTTTTGTTTCTATCAGCAGCAAATACCCTGGCGTCAATTCTACAAGATGGACTTTTACCGGATCGGGATATAGGGGTTCTTTTTCATAAAACTGCTGGTGCTTTATATCCGGCACGGCATACATGTAACGGACTATTTTTAAGGATTTGAACTGTTCATACATGACAAAAAACGCATCCAGCCCCTGCCTCTCATCGTGGTTGGTATGGTCCAATATCATATTTCGCCAGCCGGAGGTCGATTCATAATAGCCGTATTGGCGTGCGGCGTACTCATGAAAAAACCAAAACGGCAGAGGCAGCAAGGTGGCGGTATGATCCTCGATAGACAGCCGGTTAAGAGCCATGGAATACCCGTTTAGGAAGCTGTACAGGGCTGTAATGCTGTGATCCCCGATATACATTGCAGGCCTTATTTTGATTAGATCCAGAATTTCGTAAATTTCATTCATTTGGATATCCTTTCGTGGCGGGAGGGGCCATCTTACAGCCACTCCCCAAACCTCCGAATATAAATTGCTTTAAAAAACTGCGTTGACAGACAGTAGCCTGCAAGAAGGAGTACCAGCCATGGCAGGAATCCAAGCGGCAGGGGAGCCATATCCAGGCCGGAGGCCAGAGCGGAGAATCCAACCAGAACGGCTGCCAGGGCGACGATCGTGGTTGACAGGAGCAGCGGCTTCGCGGCCATGCTCTGTACAAATGGTACTTTCCCGCTGCGTATCATGTGAATGACCAGGACCTGGGATACGGTGCCGAAAACGAACCAGCCGCACTGAAACAGTGGGGCCATAGCCGGCGTATTTGCTTTAATGATCCACCACATGACCGCAAAACAGAGAATGTCGAAGACAGAGCTCAGCGGCCCCATAAAGGCCATGAAGGATTTGATGGACCGGGTTTCCCATTTCCGCGGCTTTTGTAAGTATTCCGGATCTACGTTGTCAAACGGAATCCCCATCTGTGAAAAATCACAAAGCAGGTTTTGGGTCAGTATTTGAACTGGCAGCATGGGAAGGAAGGGGAGGAACAGGGAGGCGACAATCACCGATATCATATTTCCGAAATTGCCGGAAGCCGCCATTTTAATGTATTTGACGATATTCCCAAAGGTCCGCCGACCAGCCACCACGCCTTTCTCCAATACCATCAGGTCTTTCTTCAACAGGATAATATCCGCGGTTTCCTTCGCAATATCTACAGCGGTATCCACGGAAATCCCCACATCCGCCTGGTGAAGCGGCGGCGCATCATTAATTCCGTCACCCATATAACCGACCGTGTGTCCGTTGGCCTGAAGTGCTTTCACTACCCGCTCTTTTTGGGAAGGGGACAGCTTCGCAAAAATACTGCAGCGTTCCACAGACTCTGACAGTGCGGCATCATCCATGGCCTCCACTTCTTTTCCCGTTAGATAGCGGGAAGTCTCCACGCCCACCTTACTGCATACTTTGACCGCAACGCCTTCACTGTCGCCTGTCAGAACAACAGTCCGCACGCCGTGGCTATCCAGGGCGGTGACTGCCGCCTTTGCACTTTCCTTGGGCGGGTCCAGAAAACCTACGAAACCAATCAGTACCAGGTCCCGCTCATCGTCCACGCTCAATTCTCCTCCTGCCACATCATTTTTCTGTGCCACCGCAATCATCCGGAGTCCGTCCCTGTTGTGCTGTTCGTAAACAGCCCGAACCTTCTGTAAAAGTGTTTCATCCAGCTTAAGGATCTGCCCGTTCCATTCTGCGTAGGTGCAGATTGCCAGCATCTCCTCCACGGCTCCCTTGGTTACCAGCTGCTGCTTGCCGTTCCGGTCTTCCAGGAGCACGCTCATCCTGCGCCGGGAGAAATCAAAGGGGATCTCATCCAACCGGGTGTAGCTGTTTAAGATGGCTTCAATGCCGTTTTCATGAGCCCGGTTTATGATGGCCAGATCAAGCAGATTTTTAAGGCCCGTCTGGAAATAGCTGTTGAGAAATGCGTGACGCAGGGTCCGGTTATCGTTATCCCCCACTACGTTCATGTATTTTTCCAGAATAATTCTGTCTTCCGTTAAGGTGCCGGTTTTGTCGGTGCAGAGTACATCCATTTCGCCAAAGGTCTGTATGGCTCCCAGGGTTTTGACGATAACCTGATGCTTTGACATGAGAACAGCCCCTTTTGCCAGCGTGGAGGTCATGATGACCGGCAGCATCTCCGGGGTCAGGCCTACGGCGATCGTGATGGAGAACAGAAGCGCGTCGCCCCAATCCCCCTTTGTGAAGCCGTTAATGAGCAGTACGACTGGCACCATGACCAGCATGAGCCGGATTAAAAGGCTGCTGACAGAATCAACGCCCCGTTCAAAGCTGTTTTTTGCCCGGTCTCCGGACAGGGATTTCGCCATGGAGCCAAAATAGGTTTCGTTGTTTGTGGCAAGGACGATGCCGGTTGCACTGCCGCTTACCATGTTGGTACCCATAAAACCGATGTTTTGAAGGTCGGTCAGCGCGTCTTCCCTGTCTGAACGGATATCCGCGTATTTTTCTACCGGATTCGATTCCCCGGTAAGGGAGCCTTGAGCGACAAATGCATCTTTCGTGAAAACAAAGCGGATATCGGCCGGAATCATATCGCCGGCGGAAAGCCGTACCATATCTCCGGGAACGACGTCTTCGATGGGAATTTCCGTCTGCACGCCATCACGCAGGACGTCGGCCTTGTTGGAAATCATCTTCGAAAGCTTTTCCGCCGCCGAGTTGGAGCGTTCTCCCTGGATAAATGCGACCAGACTGGAGACGATTACCAAAAACAGGATAATGCATACCGTAACGTAATCCGGGTGCTGGGAGTAAATGACATCTGTAAACAGTGTGATAACGGCGATGATAAGCAGTACAATATTGAAGGGATTGACAACCGCGTTTACCAGACGGTGAAGCGTGGTATTGCTCTGACCGGTTGTAATGATATTCTTTCCATACTCCTCCTGAAGCTGCTCCGCCTGCTTTGCAGTGAGCCCCGAGCCGGAGACGGAAAAATGGTCAAACAAGTCTTTTAAATCAAGAAATGCAAAGTTACGAAGAAGTTTTTCGCTTTCATTTTGTTTCTGCTGAATCTGAGCGTTTCTTTTTCTGAATCTGAAAATGTTCTGATTGAGTTTCATTGGGAATTACTCCTTTCCATAATAGAGTTCCCATAAAACAACATAGAATCCGGCCAGCCGGATTCCCGCGCCGGAACGCGGCCGTGCCAGCGGCCATATTTCCCTAACGTGGAGCGCGCACCCTGCCCGGAAGGCTTTTCCTGTTACACAAAAAAAACCACCCCGAAAGGCGGCGCAAAAGAAACGACAGTTCCATCTATTCCTATAAAAGCACAATAGACGGCCGGTCGTATCCCATGGTACCTACGCGGTTCATGTTGTGATATGAGATTTTGAAGACGTTTTTACGACTTCGAGGGTTGCCGTCCATTGTTTCACCTCCTTGTAACATAGACTGGACATTTTGAAGTGACTACGCCCATCATAGCATTCATGGCGTGATGTGTCAACCGAGTGTCAGGATAAAATATCCGATAAGAAAAATGATGCCAAACATCCGTTCTTGCGTTATAATGATCTTTAGGTAATGCAGGAGGAAGATAACTATGGATATCAATGATCTGATTATTTACAGAAGAACCATGCCGGAGCGGAGTGCCCGTTATGCCGGCTTCCCGGCGGAGCTTCCGGAGGAACTGCGGGAATATCTGCAGAAAAACGGGGTGAGAGGGCTTTATATCCATCAGGCGGAGATGTTTTTAAGGTCGTTGAAACGGGAGAACGTGGTGATTACCACATCTACGGCCAGCGGAAAGACGCTGGGCTTTCTGCTTCCTGTTATCGAGGAGATTTTAAGGAATCCGCTGGCGCGGGCGGTCTTCATCTATCCGACGAAGGCGCTGGCCAGTGATCAGTACCGCGCGATCCAGCCATTCATTGAATATTTCGGAAAGAGCCGCATTTCGGCGGGAGTTTACGACGGCGACACACCCGCGGGCGAGAGGAGCCGGATCAGGAAAGAAGCGAATATTATTCTGACAAACCCGGAGATGGTGAATGGTGCATTTTTGCCGAATCACAGTAAATTCGGATTCGATTTTATTTTTACGAATCTGAAGTTTGTCATCATTGATGAGCTTCACACCTATAGAGGCGTGTTTGGGTCCCATCTGGCCAATGTATTCCGCCGGCTTCACAGGGTGTGCCGCTACTACGGTTCATCACCGGTCTTTCTGTGCAGTTCGGCCACCATTGCCAATCCCGTCGAACTGGCGGAGGAGATCTGCGGAAGAAAATTCGTGCGGATCGAGCGGGAGGGCTCTCCTGCGGCAGAGCGAACCTACCTTCTGATAAAGCCTCCGAAGATTCTGGGGCACGATAAAAAGTACTATGGACAGGTGCAGGCCACGGCGGTGGCGGCGGAGCTGATCCCGGAGCTGGTGGAACAGAGAAAGAATTTTATCGCATTTGCCCGCTCCCGAAGAAATGTGGAGGTAATTCTAAAGGAGGCGAGGGACCGTCTTGAAGCGGAAAGTCCGGCCAGTGCGTCCCAGGCAGATAAAATATCCGGTTACCGGGGCGGTTACACGCCTGCGGAGCGTAAGGAGATCGAGCACAAGATGGTGACAGGAGCGCTGTGCGGGCTGGTGTCAACCAATGCGCTGGAGCTTGGTATCGATATTGGTAAGATTGATGCCACTGTGCTGGCCGGATATCCGGGAACGAGGGCATCCTTCTGGCAGCAGACGGGCCGGGCCGGAAGAAGCGGCCGGGCGTGCACCAATTATCTGATTCTTGACAGCCAGCCTTTCGATCAGTACATCGGAACGAACCCGGGATGGCTGTTCGAAAACAGCAGTGAGAGCGCCGTCGTAGACAAGAACAACCTTTTAATTGAACTTTCCCACATCAGGGCGGCTGCGGCGGAGATTCCCCTGACGTTGGATGATGCCTCTGTCTTTCCGGATCTGGGCGAGACGATTCCGGTCCTGATGCGGGCAAAGGAGCTGACCGGACAGAATGGCAAATTCGTGTGGTCGGGCGGTTCCTTCCCGGCCGGAGATTACAGCCTGCGCAATATTGACCCCAACCGGTACAAGCTGCTCTTAAAGGACAGCGGAAAAGAGATTACGGAGATGGACGAGATGCAGGCGTTCCGCGAGATTCACCCCGGAGCCGTCTATTTACACGGTGGCGTTCAGTACCAGGTGGTGACGCTGGATCTGGAGACAAGGACAGCCCGTGCCGTGCCGTTTAATGGAAATTACTATACGACGCCCATGGGGAATACGGATATCACGATCATTCACGGCAGAAAAGAGAAGCCATGGAAACGAATAGATGCGGTGTTCGGCGATGTGAATGTCAACGCGCAGGTTTCCCTGTACCGCAAGCTTCAGTTTCATAATCATCAGAATCTGGGCTATGAACAGATTAACCCTTCGTTATCCAGAGAATTTGAAACGGAGAGCGTCTGGCTGAAGCTCCCGGGTAATGTGGTAGCGGCCTACCGCCGTCTGCTGCAGGAGAGTCCAAACGGGCAGATGATCCGAAACAATCATTTTGAGGGGCTGTGCTGCGCCATTCGAAACGCAGCGCGCCTGGTAACGATGACGGAGCAGGAGGACATCGGCACGACTGTCAGCACTAACGCCGTTTATGCAGAAAAAAGCGTTGAGGAGTCCGTATATCTCTTTCTCTACGATCAGTATACCGGAGGTCTTGGATATGCCGAGAAAGCGTACGAGCTGATTCCGGAGATTATAGAAAATGGTATCGCCATGGTGAGCGGCTGTCCCTGCGAGGACGGCTGCGCCGCCTGTGTCGGTGACTACCATCTCGATAAAAGTATGGTTCTGTGGGGGCTTAGGAATATGCTGGAGGAGTCAGAAGTGCCGAAACATGTGAAAATGGCGCCGTACGGCCCATCGACATTTATACAGAAGCCATTTCGGTTTGACGAGCTGGAAGCGCAGTGGAAGGCATTTACCGCCATGCTGCTGAAAAACGGGGAGCCGTTTGCCTCCTTCTTAAATACGGTGAATGCGGTCAGGACGGAGGGGAGGAGACTCGCTCTGATTACGGATCAGCCATTTTACCGGGAGTGGATCATGGAGGAGACAAACCGAAAGGCCCTTAATAATCTGATTTCCTATTATACGGACGTACCGAAAGGATTTGAACTGGAGGTGGAGGTTCGGAAAAGAGAGGAAAACAGAGAGAACCGGGACGATGGCTGTGGTGAAAACGGCGGGGACAGAAGCGGAGACAACAGAAGCAGAGACAACAGCGGAGACAACAGCGATATGCGGAAAAAGCTTGAACAGAGGTTTAATAAGCTTAAGAAAAAGGAGAATTAGGTGGACTGGGAAAGAGAATGGGAGAGGCTGAACCCCTATCAGAGGGAAGCGGTCACCGATGAAAATAAAGCCTGCCTCGTGAGTGCGAATGTGGGGAGCGGAAAAACGACGGTGCTGACTGCGAAGATTCTCTATCTTCATGAGGTGAAGCATGTGAGTTACCGGGATATGGTGGTGCTTACATTCACAAACAAGGCGGCTTCTGAAATACGGGAGCGCCTTGTTCGTGCGGACCTGTCAGTAACGCCGGAGGAGACGGAAAACTTCGGGACGTTTCATGGCGTGGCTCTGGGACTCCTGAAAAAAAGACTCCCGGTGGAGACACTGGGATATACGAAGGACTTCATGGTGATGGAGCCGGATGAGGAACTGGAGCTGGCCCATGCGCTGATAGCGGAGAAAAAGCTGAAGATAAAGTACAAGAACCGGCTGAGAAAGCGGCTGGCGGCAGCGGAGCGCGTATCGGCAGCGGGCGATTCCGGAGTGGCCGGCAGACAGGATGATCTGGAAATCCTGGCAGGGCTTCTCACGGAGGAAAAACTTAGGCGAAATAAGATGACATTTTCGGATCTGATGAAAAATGCCTGCCTCCTGATAGCGAAAGAGGAAGGCGAGGAAGAGAGATCTGCGGATATTCAATGGGTGATTGTTGACGAAGTACAGGACTGCGATGGAAAACAGCTGGAATTTATTGATTGCTTTATGGCAAAGGGAGCGAAGCTGTTTGCGGTTGGAGATCCCAATCAGGTGATCTACAGCTGGCGTGGGAGCGCGTTTCATTTGTTTTATACTTTGAAGACGCGGTATCAGGCGGCAGAGCTTTCGCTCCCGGTCAATTACCGGTCCTGCAACGAGATTCTGGAGGCAGCCCGGTGTTTTCAGCAGAATGGCGGGGCTTTGGAAGGGATAAGAGGAAGCGGGGAAAAGATTGTGGTGAAGAACCACTACGACTCCTTTCAGGAAGCGTGTTATCTGACTGACCGGATCCGTGAACTGCAGAAACAGGGGATTCCTTTTGACGAGATCGCCATATTTTACCGCTTGCAGAGCCAGTCTAAGGTGCTGGAGGATGTATTTTCAAAGAATGGAATTCCATTTGAGGTGGCCGTAAAGACGGGGATTCAT
Source organism: Hungatella sp. (assembly GCF_046966825.1). Classification (NCBI taxonomy): domain Bacteria; kingdom Bacillati; phylum Bacillota; class Clostridia; order Lachnospirales; family Lachnospiraceae; genus Hungatella; species Hungatella sp. Next base: position 52,518 of record NZ_JBKVCZ010000029.1, read on the forward strand.
GAAATTCCGGTGCTGGAATGGCTCCTGCGGCTTCTGCGATTCCTGGCGGACCCGGCCGACCGCGCTGCTGCGGTTTTCGTTCTGAGCAGCCGGGAATACGGCGTGGGAATTTCTGCGAAGAAGGCGGAAAAACTGGCAGAGGAAGGCTGCGCGGGAGTATGCGGCCGAAAGGAAGCTTCTGAGAGTGGATCAGAAAAAGCTGCGGTGCCCGGACTTTTCGAAAAAATGGTTTCGTTTGACCGAAATGGCGCTGAGATAAAGAATACGAATGCATTTTATGAGTATTTTGATCTGGATTGTTCACTGAAACCCAATGCAGCGTCTTATGAGGACGATAAGGTAAATGTCTGGCATTTTCTGGACCGCATGTTTGCATTTATGAATGCAAAAGACCTTAAGCTTCCGGAAGGGCTTCGGGAATTCTTGAACTCAGCGGCGCTGTATGGAACTTCTCGGGAACTGCTTCCTGAGGCGGACGGCGCCGGGGAGGCCCGCGTGAAAATGATGACACTCCATGCCTCAAAGGGACTGGAGTTTTCCCATGTTTTTATCATTGGTGTGAATTATGGCCTGATTCCATTGCGGACGAAAGGGATAGACGGGGAAGATGAGGAGAGGCGGCTGTTTTTCGTGGGAATTACACGGGCCAGAAATTATCTGGAGCTTTCCTGGTATACAAATCCCGACATCTTCGGTGTGATGGCCGGGGAAAGCCGTTATATCCGGATGATTCCGTCAGAACTGGTGCAGGGACAGGAGCCGGAGAGGCGGACGGGAACTGCCAACCTGCAGGAGCTGCGGAGACAGGTACAGATGGCGAAGGAAAACGGGGAGAAGTTGGAAGAAAAGGATGTGGAGAAAGCAGATGGGATGAAGGAAATGGAGGAGAAAACGCCAAACATTGAATCTGTATCTGCCGAAATACTGGTTCGCCACGAAACATACGGATGCGGCAATGTTGTTGAAGAAGATGACACGATGATTACCGTAGAATTTGAAGGATACGGAAGAAAAGAATTTATCAAGGCATTTAGCTGCCTGGAAATATTAAATGGACAATAAGGGAGGAATTTTTATGAACTATTATGCTGGAATGGACATAGGCGGGACGAATGGAAGATTAAAACTGAAAGACGGAGACGGGAATATCCTCGGGGAATTCACCGGGCCAGGCTGCAGTATCAATACGGACGGATACGATAAAAGCCGGAGCCGCTGCCGGGAACTGGTGCTTCCGGCACTGAAGGAGCTGGAACTGAATCCATCCGATTGTATGGGGATTTGTGTGGCGGCAAGCGGAATTGATTCACCGGGATATGAGAAGATGTGCCGGGATATCTTCGAGGAAATGGGATTTAAGTCCGATTGTATCCGGGCAGTCAATGACTGTGAGGTCTTTCTGTATTTGAAGGAGGGGCCGTCGATGGTAGTGGTATCCGGTACCGGTTCCATCTGCTATGGAATCGATGCGAAGGGCACTATATACAGGACCGGGGGCTGGAATCATATCTTAAGTGATGAGGGCAGCGCATTTTATCTGGGTATGCAGACTATGAGACTTGCAGCAGAGGATCTGGACGAGAGGACCAAATGCCCGTATCTAACCCGGATGTTTATGGAAAAGAGCGGCCTGGATACGCTGGAAAAGATTGATTTGTTCGTGAATGAGCATTTGTTTGATAAGTCGGAAATCGCCTGCTTTTCCATGATTGCCTGTGAGGCCGCCAAACAGGGAGATCCACAGGCGGAAGGAATCCTTAAGGACTGTGCGGAGAAAATATGGAAACTCATTGAAGATACTGCCCGTAAGGCCGGCTGGACCAGACAGAGCCAGGAATCCTTTGCGAGCGGGATGGAAAAACCTCATCTGTGGCTGTGGGGCAGTGTTCTGGTTAAAAATGAGATAATCAGAGATGAAGTGGTAAAAAGGGTGAGACAGGTCATGCCGGAAATCGCTGTCGCTGTCCCGGAGACGAGTGCGCTTGATCTGGCTTTGATGCTTGCGGGAAAGATCAGATAAAAGAGCTTATCTGCTTATTTAACAAAATCAACGAGAATTCTCCCAGCCTCTACAGGTGGGAGATGAATCGCAAAAACAAACTTAGCGTCAGTGGCGGGCAGATATCCCCCACTGACATGAGGTCAAAACAATCCGGGCAACCGGATAAAATGGTAGCATAGCTACTATGTCATTCTGAGTTTTGTATTCTGGACTCAGAATGTGGATTGAAATAACAAATTAACTTGGAAAGAGATTTACATATACGGCAGACAAAATGGTTCCTGGTGCGATGACCACGAACCATTCCGTCTACTGTATGTGTTCTGACTTTCATTTGCCTGAATTTTTAATAATATATAATTATGTGTAATATAATCATATTGATTATATGTTATATATTTTATTATGTATCAGCATAAAAAGTCGACAAATATAGATTGTGAATCTAATATTCTTGAATATCTGGAATTTGAAAGTCATCAGGATCACCATATTTTGTAATATTCAATATATTAATTTCTTTTATTTCATTATCTAAAGCCACTTTTTTCTGCGCCTCTTCTAAGGAATACCCGTTAACAGATATATAATTAATAGTATCGCGCATTCGATTAAGATCTGTTAGATCTGTTTCAATTTTAGTAAGAACTTTGTTTTCTTTGTCCACATAATATTTTTGTGTTACTGTGGCTGATAATTTTTGAAAGGAACTATTTTTGGAAGAAAGCAAAACGGTGTATTCTCCTATATAAACATCTACATGATCCGTAGAAAAAGTTTCGTCCGGAATTTTTGAAAAAGTAATAGACTCTGCGTAACCATAAGGATAATTGCGTGTTGTAAGCTGTTTTGTCCAGCCATCATCCGTTGAAATATACGTAGTTACTGCTTTATCAGATCCTTGAAAATAAATTTCATTAAGCTGTTTATTTGCTGTACGATTAAAGTTATCGTAAGAAATGACTTTTTTGTGCTCTTTATATGGTTTTTGGAATACTTCACCCTCGTATACCACGCGCAGAATAAGTGAACCATCATCTGCATACTTTTCTGTGGTTTCTTCATAAGAATAGTCTGTTATATAAAAATCTGATACTATTTTTTCTATTTCACTTTTATCCCTCTTATAATTGCAGCCACAAAAAACGACGGATATCAGTAATATTACAATGATTAATTTTTTATTCATAATATAATCCGTTCTTTGCGCGGGGAAACTGTCTTAAGACAGTTTCCCCGCTATTAGTGGTTTAAACGAAAGCATTAATTAAATACCACAAAAAGGAGTCCCATCCCTTGGCGGGCTGACATATTCCTTTTGCGCGATCGTGACCAACGGCTACCCCAATATCATATAAAATACCGCTGCCATCTAAATTTATAGAATTATTTTCATAAGCTATATAAGCATTGCCTGAATCATCTTCGTTAGCTTTAAAATGCTTACAAGCGGTATTAATGTAAAAATCGCCGGTGCCAATCTCATAACTTTCAATAGCATCATATCCCAGTAGGTTGATACCATAGGTTACAGTTATATTTTGAAACCATTGACCAATTCCTACCATTTTGTTTTATCGTGCCTCTAACATAAAAGTTGTATTTTTCCTTGTTGAAGGTCAATACTCAGTGAACAATGTTGCCGAGCCAGTTGAGCATCGTTGAATGCTAGTATGAATGAACATGAAGTATATGCACCTGTTGCGGTAATCAAACAATCATTAGCTGGAATGCTCTTTTTTATTATTACATTATTCCTTAATTGTAATCATCCCTGAAACATGGACTTCAGAAGAGGATTTTCCTTCAAGATATAGTGTATAGTCTCCTGTTTCCTTAATTGTAAATGTATGATTTACAGTACCATTCGAGGAACTAACATAAGTTGATTTTAAACCTTGTGCGATGCCACAACGGAAGGAATCTGATGTGTTATCTGCCCCTATGACAAATTTGACAGTTGTGCCTTTAGACAAGGTGAGTGTATTAAAGGTAACTCTTCCAGTCTCTGGAAGTGTTAGATCGATTGGATTTGTTCCTCGGGGGGTTATACCGCTTATGGTGTTTACTGCAGCAGGAGTAACCGTCTCAGTATGTTCCATAAAACTATTGATGGGAATCTGTGCTTCTTGTTCGCTTTGGTTTATCAAAAGTTCATTGATAAATATATCCTGTGCATATGCTGTAGTTGATACAGCAGCAAAAACTGAAAATGGACAAGCAAATACAAACAGGGTGATCATAAGCAGTATTGCACTTTTTTTACTATGTGTATTTTCATGCATGATATAATAAAGCCTCCTTTTAGTAAAATTCATCTGTTTATCGGTCATACCGACGGAAACAGAGGTTTCTTTATTGGTATTTATCATATTTACAATTATTTCGGCATATCTCAATCTTTTCTCTTTCCGACAGCCATCCAAGACTATTTCATCACACGCAATCTCTGCATAATTACTAAAACTGATTGAAAAGAAATAAATAATTGGATTAAACCAATGAAGACCACTAATAAAAGCCATAACGCTTTTGTATAATACATCGCGGCTTTTATAATGCCATAATTCATGAGCGAGTATAAGATCAAGGACTTCCAAGTCAAATGTTTTGTCGGGGAGAAAAATAGTAGGTCCAAAAAATCCTACTATAAATGGTGAGGTAATAACATCGGATTGATAAATAGATACGTGATTCTTAATTTTGTATCTATCAGAAATACTTTTACATAGATTATATACATCGAGACTAATACATTCATTACTTACAGACCTCAGATGATGCATAAGCAATAATTCTTGAAATAAAGCAGCCGCATAGCAAATAATAAAGCCAGCTAACCATATACATAAAAGAATAATAAAGATTGCAGAATTTTGCAGATGCCGCCCGAAAGTATCTGTGTTACTGTGAAAAAAGGCTTTGCTTAAGTCAGCACCATTTATAAAATTAGATGTCGTTGATAAAAAACGCTCCCATGCCAGTAAAGCTATTAAGATAGAGGGAAAAAGAAAAAATATCATGGCGATCTTCATCATTGAATAGAACCATCGCGACTTTATGTAATTTTTAAAAAATAGATGCATAATTAAAACCATAGCATACAAAATACTTCCGGCCAAAGATAAACTAATGATAAGCAGTAGAATATCACTCGCCATCATTCTTCAGATCCTCTAAAAAATCCTCAATCTTTTTCTTTTGCTCCTCAGTAGCTTTGTTTTTACCACAAAAAGCAGCTATGAGATTTTCCAGGGAGTCAATACCAACTATATTAATTTTTTGTTTAATAAGTGCCTGGTTATACTCGATTTTGCTTACTTTTGCAGTATAAATGTGATGCCGTCCTTCTTGCCTTTGCACTACATAGCCTTTTTCAGAAATGTTAAATAGGATAGTACTTTTCGTACTTTGAGACTGAGTAAAATAGGAGTAAATTTCGTTACTGCTGATCCCTTCCGGATGCTGCCATATTACTTCCATATACTCTAGTTCTTTGGCAGATAGTTTTTTCATTCCACCTAAGTATTGTAATGTTAATTCTGCTTTGCGTGTTCGTTCCATGGAATCCTTCTTTTTACATGATATATTTATTAAAAGTATACTTATATAAATATATTATCATAATCGTAAAAAATGTCAATACTGTAGAGGTTGTATTTTGATTTAAATTTAATTACAAAAATTATTTCCAGTATGGGCTGGTATGGGGGCGGTCTTTAATTATTGCATCTTCCCAACTGCGGAAATAAAACCTCTCATTTTATAGTCGACCCCAAAATCTTTTACAGGCAGAGTTATCTAGATAAAAATCGGTTCCCTGCAGCAGTTTTGCAGGAAACCGATTTTATGGTACTAACGAAAGACATTGAAAATGTGGTTCGCGATCATCAATATATCATTTGTATTCTCATACGTGCTCCGGATCCAGAGAAGGCGTGTAGACCTCCCGGCTCCCATTCATCTCTATAAGCACAGAGTGAGCCGGGATTTCAATATTCTCATACTGATAAGAGGAATCACCGAAATTAGCAACCGCAACCGCGGCCGCCTCCCCGCCGCCTCCGAATACGGTTTTCTGCACGCTGCCGTCCTCGCTCTCATATTCAAAACCGGTCATTTCCCGGGTGACAGCCGTTTTGCTGAAGTCCGACCAGACGGTTTGGTGGCGGAGAATGTCTTCTTTATACTTTGACCATTCCACCGCATCGAGATGATAGAGCGGAGGGACGTTGTAAAGGATTTCCCGTATCATACGGTCTGCAGTCGCGCCCTTGATTTTGAAGGTCGACCAGTCCCAGTGGTAGCTTGTGATGACAGAATCATTGTAGACGAGCTTGAATAGCGGAATATCGTATTTCGGGTCCACAAAGGTGGTATGGTACTGTTCTTTTACCGGAATCCGTTTGGAGAAATGTTCCGCGACGCCACCGTTAGGATTGTAGTACTTTCCGATATAATAGTCGCTGTCCTGATTCTTTTTCATGTCCTCATCCATCCAGGCAAATGTCTTCAGTTCTATTCCATGGGCGTATGCGATATCAGAGGCTGCGAAATCATTGCCGCCCTCCGAGCCGATGACGAGATGGTACTGGTCTCTGATGTAAGACATACGTTCCAGTCTGGCGGCAAGATCTTCCTCCTGTGTGGTGATGTGAGAAGGTGTGTAATCGTCATAGATCTCTCCGGTTGCGTCACAGTCGATAAACCAGGAGTTAAACGGGAGCTGGCTGGACATGATGCCCTCCATACGATTTTTGACGGCAGGAAGCGACAGGGTGGGATTTAATTTGCGGCCAACGTTCTGAAAGCCGCTTTCCGGTTTGCCGTTCTGATCCGTTATGACTGCGTTTTCATACAGGGATGGATCGTCAAACTGAGCGGTAATCCACTGCTCTCTGCCGGGCTCGTGAATCGAATGGTAGGAGTCGTAGCTGGCGATAAGATAATCCTGGCTGACCGCAGTTTCGACCAGCTCCGGTTTTCCATACGCCTGTTCCCAGCTGTTAAGGCCGATCCAGGCGTGTTCGATTCCGCCTTCCTTCATTTCCTGAAGCAGAGCCTCCATATCCG
>NZ_JBKVCZ010000030.1:0-59047 GCF_046966825.1 Hungatella sp.
GCCTGATGACATCATCCCCGTTTATGGACGGCCTGATTGTCATCATCGCCCTCTTGTTCTTTGTTCCATCCATCGTCTACGGGCGGGTGGCCGGAACCTACAAAAATGAGAAAGACATCTGCGCCCAGCTGGGCGATAATATGTCAGCGATGGGTGGATATATCGCCCTTTCCTTCGCGGCGGCACAGTTTATCAGCTATTTCAACTACACGAAGATGGGAACTGTCCTGGCCTTAAAGGGGGCGGAGGCGCTGGGAGCGGCCGGAGTGGGCGGCCCGGTGCTGATGATACTCTTTGTCCTCTTTGTGGCCGTGATTAACCTGCTGATGGGCTCGGCCTCCGCCAAATGGACCATTCTGGCGCCGGTGTTTGTTCCTATGTTTATGCTGCTGGGCTACTCCCCGGAGCTGACCCAGGTGGCCTACCGCATCGGAGATTCCTGTACCAACCTGATCACCCCGCTGATGTCCTACTTTGCCATGGTGGTGGTATTTGCCAAAAAGTATGACAGGGAATCCGGCATCGGAACCCTGATTTCCACCATGCTGCCATACAGCCTGTTCTTCATGATTGGCTGGGCGGTGCTGCTGGTGATCTGGATGGTTTTCGGCCTTCCACTTGGACCGGGAGCCGGTTTATTCGTGTAGGCAGCGTGTTTTTCAACATTTTCGACAAAAATTTACAGGATTTTTGGAAGATATTCCATTTTCTTTTTGTTTAAAATAGTATATTATGGTAACAATCATTTATGGATGATGAAATCATATATTTAAAACGAAAGGAGTGATGCGAAAATGAATAGACATGAAATCTTACTACGTACACAAAATGATATTGTAAATTTTGTTAATAAGATTGCGCAATATCCTTTCAGTGCCGATTTACTGTGTGGAAGCCATGTGGTGGATGCCAAATCCCTTTTAGGAGTTCTGGGATTCGGGATGGGGAAAGTCCTGACACTGCAGGTTTATGGCGACGACAGCAGCATGCTGATGTCAGACATCTCAGAATATCTGGTTGTAAGGTAAGCGTAGACGATAAAAATTGAACTCATAAAGTACGGGTAAAGCCGCAGATACCGTTAAACTGTCGACGGACAGTCAGGTTTCTGCGGTTTTATTGTGCAATTTCACACAATTAACAAAAGTTAGATGAATTGTAAGATTTATTCAATTGACATTATCTGGAATTTATGATTTTTTCGATGAAACTGTCAGATATATTGGACGGCTGATTAAATATCATACATAATTTACAGGAGGATGAGCTATGGAAGGCAATAACAACAACGTAACAGACAATGGTGGTTTTGGCTGGGGTCTCTTAGGCTTTTGTATTCCAATCGTAGGATTAATTTTATTCCTGGTTTGGAAGGGCGAGAAACCGAAGACTGCTAAGGCAGCTGGTATGGGTGCATTAATATCCGTTATCATCGGCGTCGTATTCTATATTTTAATGTTCGTAGTTATGGGTATCGGCGCAGCAGCCATGTATTAATCGATGGGAAAGTTCCTGCGCATCCTGTTTGGATGCCATGCGAGAGCGGACCGTTCATTTTTCTATCACGGAAAGCAATTCCCAATCTGTGCCAGATGTACCGGCGAATTAATAGGAATCCTTGCGGGGATTCCTATTGTTATATGCTGGGGCTATGGCAGCGTGTGGCTGATGCTGCTTCTCATGGCGCCCATGGTGGCGGACGGACTGCTTCAGCTTCTGACGCCCTATGAGAGCGGGAATTACCGAAGGCTGGTCACCGGAATTTTGTTCGGGATAGCGCTCATATTCTTTTTCATTCATTTTCACCGGACCTGTGTGCGGATTGCCACGGAAATCCTGAAGCTGCTGATTGATGACCCGGAAAAGGCAGAACGCGTCATGGCCCGTTTTATGTAAGACAGACAAAACAGAAACACACTCTATCGCCGGAGAATTTCTCCGGGAAATAGAGTGTGTTTTTTATTGGGATAAATCTTGGGCAGCCGGTTACAGACTCAAATCCTTGCCGCCGTTTACTTTGTTGAATATTAACAGTGACACCACCGTCAAAGCGGTCAGTATTGTGGACAGAGCCGCCGCGATGCCGTAGTTGCCGCGGACAACCTCCGTATACACCGCCACGGTCAGCGTCTTGGTTCTGCCGGTATACAGAATGATGGCCGTGGACAGCTCGCTGATCATGGTAACCCAGCTTAAGATTGCGCCGGAGACGATTCCGGCCGTCATCATGGGTACGGTGACCTTGAAAAATGATTTCATCTTCGAGGCACCGAGGGAGATGGCCGCTTCCTCGATACTCATCGGAATCTGCTGCAGGATCGCCACCGAGGAGCGGATCGTATATGGAAGCCGCCGGATTACGAGGGCGACAACCATGATCAGCATGGTACCGCTTAACATGACAGGCTTTTTATTGAAGCCGGTAAGAAGCGCAATACCGAGAACGGTGCCGGGCACGATATAAGGAATCATGGAAATGATATCCACTGTGCTGGTGAGCGCGTTCTTTCTGCGGACGACTAAGTAGGCGATCATGATCGCCAGCAGGACTATGATGACGAGGGCGCAGATCGGGATGATAATCGTGTTCTGAATACTCCGTCCCAACTTTCCAAACGCGGAAGCGTAGCTTTCCAGCGAGTAGCCGGGGACGAAAATCTTTCCTTCCGTCTTCTTGAAAGAGGTGTAGCTGACGTATATCTGGGGCAGAATCGCGATTCCCACGACCAGATAGGAGGCCGCGTGAGCCAGGAAGCCGGCCAGCCCTTTCGGCGCCTTCTCCTCAATGGGATGCAGGGCGTTTAAGGAAAATGCGTTCTTATTGGACACGTATTTCTGCGCCAGGAAGACGACAGTGGTGACGACGATGGCGATAACCGCGATGGCCGCCGCAAATCCGTCGTTGCCGCCCACCTCGTTGATGAACTCCGTATAGAGGACGACCGGAAAGGTACGGTACCCTTCGCCGATCAGCATCGGTGTTCCAAAGTCCGCGAAGGAACGCATGAATACCAGCAGGGCCGCGGCCAGAAGCGTTGGCATGATTAACGGAATGACAACCTTGAAAAAGCACTTAATGCCGGAACAGCCCAGGTTGTTAGCCGCCTCCACCAGGGAATTGTCGATATTTTTGAGCGCGCCCTTGGCGTAGAGGAATACCAGCGGGAACAGCTGCAGCGTCATGACGAGCACGATCCCGCCGAAGCCGTAGATATCCGGTATGGTGATTCCGATATTCTTGAAAAATGTAGTGATGACACCGCTTCTGCCCAACAGAAGGATCCAGGAGTAAGCGCCGATAAACGGTGCGGACATGGATGCCACGATGATCAGGATGTTCAGCAGAGATTTTCCTTTTATCTTATAAATGGAGAAGATATAGGCTAACGGCGTTCCAATCGCAATGGACAGAACCGTCGCCGCGATGGACACCTTAAAGCTGTTGAACAGGGTGTTGAAATAGTAACTCTTAGAAAAGAATTTGGTAAAGTTGGCCATGGAGAACTGGCCTGTTTCGGCATCTATGACAGACTGCTGAATTAAGTGGGCCATAGGATAAATCAGAAACAGGGCATAAACTGCGATGGTGCACAGCGTGATGATTCCCCATATGTCCAGCCGGAATTTGCTATTATCCTTCATAGAATGCCTCACTCCTTACGAGATTTACACTGCCTTCCTTGTTAAAGACATTGATCTTATGCTTTTTCACCTGGAGCAGTACCCTCTGTCCCGGTTTCAGCTCGTCTTCGATGGAAGACTCCTCGACGATCTCCACCGTCTTCTGCCCGTCGTCAGTCTCCACGAAATAGTGTGTATTTAAGCCGAGATACGTATATTCCTTCACGACGCCGGAGATGCCCTCCGTTCCATCCGGGGAGATGACGAATTCCTCCGGGCGCACGGAGCATAAGACCTCCTGGCCGGCCGTCTGTTTTAAGCAGTCCATCTCCACCCGGTATCCGTTGCCGAAAACGATAGCGCCGTTCTCCACCCGGGCGGGAATGATGTTGGTTCTGCCGATAAAGGTGGCGACGAAGACATTCTTTGGTCTCTGGTATATGTCCTTGGGAGTGCCGACGTGCTGAATGACGCCGTCCTTCATGACTGCGATGGTATCGCTGATGGCCATCGCCTCCTCCTGATCATGGGTGACATAGACGGTGGTGATGCCGACATCCTTCTGGGTGTGGCGGATCACGCTTCTCATCTCCAGACGAAGCTTGGCATCCAGATTCGACAGTGGTTCATCCATCAGCAGAACGTCCGGGGTGATGACCAGCGCCCGGGCCAGCGCAACACGCTGCTGCTGGCCGCCGGAGAGCTGGTTGGGCATACGCTCGGCAAACTGCATGATCTGCATCAGATTTAAGTATTTATCTGTCTCAGTCTTTATCTTTTCTTTTTCAATCTTTCTGTTTTTTAAACCAAAAGCAACGTTGTCGCGTACCGTCATATTGGGGAATATGGCATAGTTCTGAAAAACCATGCCGATATTCCGCTTGCTGGGGTCCATATCATTGATACGGGTGTCATTGAAATAGATATCACCGCCCTCAATGGAGTTGAATCCTGCGATCATACGAAGAAGTGTGGTCTTACCGCAGCCGGAAGGCCCAAGGAGGGTAAAGAGTTCCCCGTCCCTGATGGTGGCATTTAAGTCCGGGATGACCGTGTTATTACCATACTTCTTAACTGCGTCTTTTATAATAATTTTACTCATCTTTAACCTCCGGCCCTCTCATTTACTCTACTTGGATGACTCTATGCTTGTGAAAATATCGGTATACTTGTTCACGAGCTCTTTCTTATGAGCGCTCACATACGGGATATCCTCTTCGATTACATGGATGTCAGACATTGGTGTCATGAAATCACTGGTTTTTGCGTCTTTTAATACCGGACGGTTGGTAAGGGTTGTTCCCCAGATATTCTGAACCTCCTCGCTGATGATGAAGTCGATAAACAGCTTTGCATTATCCATGTTCTTCGCACCTTTTACAATGGTTGCGGATGCCGGAAGATAAACACTGCCTTCCTTTGGATAAATAATCTTGACCGGAGCTCCGTCCTTTACAAGCTGCGCGCACGGATCTTCATAGGAAAGACCCACCAGATACTCGCCGTCCGCGACTCCCTTGTATACGCCTGAGGAGCTCTCGATGATCTTTCCGTCGATATTGGTAAAGAGATCTTCCACGTATTTCCAGGCTGCGTCGTCCTCATATCCGCCCATTGCCAGCAGAATGTTGGTCAGCTGCGCAAATGCGGAGGAGGAGTTGGCCGGGTCGGCCGTTGCGATCTTGCCCTTTAATTCCGGATTTAACAGATCGGCATAGCCCTCGACCTTGATATCCCCGATTAAGTCGGTGTTGACGATTAAGCAGCTGCCGTCGAGTACGTTGCCGGTGATGAAGCCGCAGGTATTCTTGTAGGCGTCGAGTACGCCGGAATCGTTAGGAGATACGTATGGTTCCCAGAGGTCTTCATTGTCAAATGCCAGGGACCAGGAGCCGCCGAAGAGTACGTCGGCGTACGGATCATTTTTCTCGGACTGGATTCTCTTGACCAGTTCTCCGGTGCCGGCCTGGATCACTTCCACGTCAACACCGTACTTTTCTTCAAACAGCGGGATTGTCGCGTTCATGAGTCCTTCGGAGTTGGGAGAGTAAACCACCAGCTTGCCGCCGCCCTTTTTCGCTTCCGGCTCTGCCGCCTTTGTATCGCCCGCTGCCTCGGTGCCTGCCTCTGCCTTCGGAGCCGCCGTTGTCGCCGGTGTGGAAGAGGAAGAAGAACAGCCCGCCAGAGCCGCTGCCGTCATCGTGAGCGCCATTGCCAATGCAATTGTTTTTTTCATAGTAAATCCTCCTTCGATTGTTGTTTGTATCTCTATTTTAGTAAATATGCATAAAAGATAATACCTGAATTTCCGAACAAACAGCAAAAATACCGAACACATCAGTGAGATCTGTTCGGTATTTTCGTATGTATCCGCTGTGTACAAGTTCAAATGCCTTTATATAATCTTTGTACGGTATTCTTTTGGGGAACAACCCATGTACTTCTTGAAGACGTAGCTGAAATACTTATAGTCCCCGATCCCGCATTTCCATCCGATATCGGAAATGGCATTCCCCTCGTCCCTCAGCATGGCCAGGGCCTTCTGGATGCGGTACCGGTTCAGATACTCGATAACGGTGGTGCCTAACGCCTTCTGGAACCGCTGGTTTAAATAGCGCTCCGAGTAATGCAGCTCTTCTTCCAGGTCGGCCAGCGCAATCTTCTGATCGTAGTTTCTGGCGATGAAATCGAGAATCTGAGAGGCGACCGGGTCCATGCCGCCCATGGAGTCCGGCTCCGGTATCAGAACGGAATGCTTCAGCTTTTCCCGGTCCTCCATCTCCCGGCGGAGAATTCCGATATTTTTCAGTTCCAGGGCCGCCCGTTCCAGCGCTTCCTTCATTTCCTCCATATCCAGGGGTTTTAATACATAATAGGAGACGCCGTTTCGGATGGCTTCCCTGGCATACTCAAAGTCGGAGTAGCCGGTCAGGATGATGGCGACGTAATCATAGGCACATTTCGTCCTGGCGATCATCTGGAGTCCGTCCTCCACCGGCATGTTGATATCGGTTATGACGATGTCCGGGTTCCGCTCTGCGATCAGAGCGCCGCCCTCTTCCCCGTTTCGTGCCTCCCCGACGACACTGCAGTTAAATTCCTCCCACGGCACGGAGTTTTTGATTCCTCTACGGATGATGTCCTCATCCTCTACCAATATTACACTGTACAAGGTTTCCTCTCCTTATTTTTTAATCTGATATCCACCCGGAAATATTCCCCTTCCCGGCTGTCTATGGTCATCTCGCTGTTGTCCCCGTATTCCAGCACAATGCGCCGGGCCAGATTCTGGAGGCCGTTGTGCTCAGTTTTCAGTTCTTCCGATTTTAACATGGCCCGCAGGGTCTCCAGCGTGGAGCGGGGAACGCCTGGGCCGTCGTCCTCGACGCTCAGATAGAGGTAGTCTTCCTCACACCATCCGCGTATGGCGACACGGATTTCCATCTTCTTCTTAAAACCGTATTTAATGCTGTTCTCGATGATGGGCTGTAAAAGCAGCTTCGGAACACGGTATCTCATGCACTCGTCCGCAAGGGCGGTCTCGCAGAGAAAACGGTCTCCGAACCGGGTCCGCTGGATATAGAGGTAGTCTTCTATATATCGCATATCCTCAAGCAATATGACATCCTGCTTCGTGTTGTTGATGCTGTAGCGCAGAATATGCGTGAATTTCTCGATGAGGTGAGCGGCTTTGTCGGGCTCCGACATGATCAGGTACTTGATGGTGTCCAGTGTGTTATAGATAAAATGAGGATTGATCTGGGTCTGTAGGTTGCTGATCTCGATCATGCTGTTTAAACGGATTAAATCGGTGTTGCGCGTGTTCAGATCGTTGATGCTCTTAACCATGCGGTTGATCTGGCTGGCGATCTCCTCGAATTCATCTCCGGTATGGATTTCGATCACATGGCCGCTGTCGCCGTGGCGTATGATTCTCATCTCATCGGCCAGCATGCCGACCGACCGGGCATTCTTTTCCGCCATGAGCTTGGAGAGCCTCAAGGTCATGATAAACCAGATCACGCCCAGAAACACGATGGTCAGGATACCGATGGTAAGATAGAGCACATTTTTCGGGTAATAGATAAAGGAATAGAGAAACACGCCCTCATCCTTCATAAAATGGGACGAAAGGAGATACCGGTTTCCGTGAAGGAAGACCATGCGCTCCTGTGATTCATTTCTGAATTTATTGGTATTCCGCTCCGGCAGAAATCCCTCCCGGGAGCAGAAGATGATATCCCCGTTTGCGGTGGTGATGATGTTGTCGTACTGATAATCGGAAAACAGCCGGGCCCAGTCATGGCCGTTTAAATAGGCGCCCACGAACCCGATAAGTTCGCCGCCGCGGTAAAGGGGTTTGGAGAAGACGTATTCCGAGGTGTCCCCGGTAAAATAGTAAACGGTGTGATAGAGGTCTGGGCCGTTTTCGGCTGTGTTGTCGCAGACAATGCCGTTAAATGCGATCCGGTGCAGGTTCATATCATCGGCGCCGTAGCTGGTATAGACGATATTCCGGTCCCGGTCTGCCAGAATTAAGTTCAGGCGGATCGGGCTGTCTACATTGTACTTGCTTAAGGAGTAATGCACCTCGCTGCCATTCGTCCCATCCTCGATGCACCGTGTAAAAAAGGAGTCATTTTCCGTGTCGTTCAAGTAGGAATCCGTGGCATAATAAGCCGTTTGAAAGGTGCTGGTCAAAAATTCAATGTGTTCCTGCACATTAAACCTGGTGTTTAAATAGTTAATCCCGAAAATGGCGGCTGAAAAAAACAGGCATCCGATGAAAACCAGGAAAACAATATTTCTGGTTGCCGCTTTTTCCAGCTGTTTTTGAAAAATAGTCTGTTCCCGTTTCTGTTTTAATGCCATGGCGGCCTCCCATCAAAGGGCCTGCGGACAGTAACGGTCCGCAGACAGATATACATACATGAAGTATAGCACAAGAATAAAAGGGTGTACACAAGCGGCGTCCAAATCTATTTGAGTAAAAAAATATCGACTTAAGTAAAATGGAGAAAATATCACGTTTTGTAACCGGTCTGTAACTGAGCGCCCCTATAATCAGAAACCGGACTTCAATGGAAACAGGAGGAAATGGATGAAAGGATATTCGTATTTAAAGAGGGCGTTTACATGGCTGCTTACGGTTGTCATCACAGTATCGTATGTGCTGCCAGGGACCGCGGTAACGGCATGGGCGTCAGAGAAAGAGGAGGCGGGAGAGTATCCCCTGCTGGGCTATATAGATGACATCACCGTTCTGTTCGACGGAAAAGAAGCGGCGCCGGGAGATGAATTCAGTGATCTGGATCCGGAGCAAACGTATGTCGTATCGGCCTCGTACCAGAGCGGCGACATTGCGGAAGCGCTGCTTGACGGAGCGCTGGCGGCGGGAGTGGAATATAAGATTCCGCTGCCGGATGTATTTCCGGTTTCCGGCAATCAGGAAATGCTGGAGCTTGTCCTGAAGAAAAATGAGACAAACGCGGAGCTGTATGACCGCCTTGGAGAAAACAACCACGTGATAGGAACCGTGACCTTCACCTTCCGTCAGGCGGTGCCGGCCACGGCTTCTGACAGTACTGCCAGCCACGGCAGCTTCGCGTCTGTGCGGTTCAACCGCTCCTTTGTTGAAAAGATTCAGCGGCTTAACGGGAGAATACAGCAGAAGAAGGCATCTCCGTCGGTGGCCACGGTCTCCCAGCTGTCGGACGACGAGCCGGACGAGGACATCATCGAGGTGAGCAACATCTGGTTCTCCTTCCGGGTATCGGGAAGTGTGGAATGGAGCGATATCTGCAGTAAGGATGTGTATGAGACGGTTCTTCCATTTGAGGGCTTCGGTGACATTTCCCTTCAGTTTCAGGAGCCTGTTCTGGATAAGAAGGAGCAGATAAAGATATCAAAGGAATTTTCCTTCCGGGACTCGAGAGGAGCCGCGGTCTGGGAGATTACCGCAAAGACCACAAATGGTGCAAAATTTCCGGAGGGCACCGTGATCCGTGATATCTACAGCGACAATTCTGTCTGGCTGGAGGATGAGGTAACGGTCGCTTCAGACGGGAAAGCACTTGATACTGAGGACTATGCAATCGAAGCGATACCGGAAATACACGGTTTTGCGGTGACGTTCCTCCGGGATACGGTATCTCCGGTGACCATGACCGTAAAGACAAAACCGGTTATGGATCTGGACGCTGCCGGCGCCGTCGACAAACCGGTGACAATTAAAAATCAGGCCAGTATTACCGTCGGCGATCTGGCGCTTGATACGGCCGATCAGACATATACCTATCCGGCGGCATTGCTGCAGAAAACGGCCGGGGAGATGAAAAACGGGATTCTGCCGTGGACGCTGACGGTGAATCCCGGAGGGGCATATCTGGAGGAAGGCTTTACCATTTCAGATGAACTGAATGAGAAACTGACTTATAGCGGCAGTTTCAAAGTGTATTCCTATGAGGGAAAAGACAACAGTTTGAAGCTGACTGAGCTTTCCGGACACGGAATCACGGACGCCTACGATGAAGAGAGCAGGGTATTAAGCTTCGATATACCGGAAGGGCTTGATATCCCCCTGAAAATAGTATTTGAGACTGCGTATCAGGAGGGATTAAACGGAGGCGAAACGATCACCAACGTGGCGACGGCCTATGTGGCAGACCATGTGATCCGCTCGAAGCCGGCAGCAGGCAGTATCCCGGGCGGCCAGGTCCTCTCCAAAGAGGGAAAATGGGATGGACGTCAGATTACCTGGTCCATCCATATTAACAAACAGGAAATGCCTCAGAATCACGTAATCATCACCGATTTGCTTCCAGTTGGGCAGGAATTTACCGGAACCGTCACAGTCAGTGACGAAGGACAGCCTGGCGGAGTGGTGGAACTCTATCGTTTCGGTGGTGAGGAACCGGAGAGTACCATGGCGGTGGAGCTGGAAGGAAAGGAAAGGAAAGGAAACACAGCTTACCTTTACCCACGGGATCGTGGAAGAGGACGGGGACGATAAGGGAAAAGAGTACTTTACCATTGATTTTGGTGAAGATTTCGTGATGGAAAAAGCCCATGTCGTGACTGTACACACCTTTTTAAACGGGCGGGACAACGTAACAGGCAACCAGCAGCGGGCATACGTAAACCATGTGGAGCTGGAAGCCGATGAGAAAAAGATCGTCATGGATTACGATGGCAGCGTGAAGCTGACGCCGCCCGTTGTACTCAAGAAGACGGGGGCCTATGACGGCAGTACCCAGAAGCTTAACTGGACCATAGAGGTCAATGGGGGAGAGTTTTTACGCAAGGGCTACGTGTTGAAGGACTGTCTGGCACAGCCCCATGCCAACAGCGGCTCCTACCCGGTTGCGGATGGTGGGAAGCTTAAGGACCACACCGATATTTCTTCAGTCAGGATTGAAGTGAGGGAAAAAAGCAGCCCGGATGGACCAGCGTCGAAAACCTGGCATACGGTGCTGGATACAGAGACGGGAACCTGGAATCCCGCAGCAGTTTCCGAAGGCTTTGAACTCACGTATCAGACAGGAAGCTACGAAGCATTAAAAGGAGCCGGGCCGGTAACGGATGGAACCGTGGTAGATTCCGCGGAAGCGGTGGAAGAAATGATCCGGAATATCATGAACGATGGAACGCCGGAAGTACTGGCATTTTCCTTCGGCGATATTGATCAGTATTTCAAGGTGACCATAGGAACCACATTCAGGAAGACTGCGGGTGAAACCATCAATCATCACGATGAGATTTCATACAGAAACCGGGCGGAAAGCTGGTACGAGGGGCTGAAGGGAACGATCGGAGCGGATGGACTTTATCAGTACAAGGGCATACGCCATGTGATCGATTTCCGGAAGAGTTCCAAAGTGGAAGGCAAAGATGCCATTCTGTGGAATATCAATATCAACGACGATAAGTTCCCGGTGGATATAGAAAATGACTGTGACCATGCGTCGTTTGGACTTGCGCCGGGACTCTGTATCACGGATACGCTTCCCCGTGGAATGGAACTTAAAGACGGCCGGATCACCGTAAAAAAGAGCGGCCAGGAAATAACAATGACCGAGGGTGTTCATTACGTTCTCATCGGGGAGCCGGGAGAGCAGACGCTGATTATCCACATTCCGGCTGAGTTTAATGAGGAGGGCCAGGCGCGTCTGGCAGATTCCTTTGTCGTGACATACCGCACGCAGGTGATGACGCTGGAGGGAATGCTTCTCAATACGCCGGTGGTCTATCAGAACGCGGCGAAATGGAGTTATAACCAGTACGTTTCGAAGGAGACCTCCAGTTCACAGAAGATCATCATGTATGATATGTCCGCCGATGCCGGAGGCACGGGAACCGGACTGAAAAAGGCGGAGATAACAAAGTATAAGGCCGATAAACACGGAAAGAACCGCGTAATATTCCCGGGAGTGGAATTTACTCTGGAAAAGAAGGTTGACGGAAGCTGGGTGAAGGTGACTGCGGCCAGAACCGGAGACGATGGAAAAGTGAGCTTCGCGGCTCTGAATCCCAAGACCGAATACCGGATCCGGGAGACGGGCGGTTACGAGGGATATGAACCGTCAAACGATGTTCATGTCGACTTTTCAAAGGGAAATTTCGCGGAGGACGTGATCAATTATCCGATTGATGAGGAGCCGGAAACGCCTCCAGAGACGCCGCCGGTGACAGAGCCGGAGACACCGCCAGTGACGGAGCCGGAGACGCCGCCGGAGACAGAGCCGGAGACACCGCCGGTGACAGAGCCGGAGACACCGCCGGTGACAGAGCCAGAGACACCGCCAGTAACAACACCAGAGACCACACCGCCAGTATCCCCTGAAACACCGGAAAACGGGGGCGGGAGCAGTCACGGGAACAGTCATAATTCCGGCGGCAGCGTACCGAGGCCGGGACAGACTGGTACCGTAACGGAGGGACCGGGATATACTGGCCATACGGAGACGATTCCGGATTCGGAGATTCCGTTAGCGGCAATGCCGACACCGGACTTACCGGGAAATACGGAGATTACCATAGACGATGGAAATGTGCCTCTATCAGGTCTGCCCAAGACGGGAGAGCGCAGACGGCCTGGCTTTAGCCTGTTTATTGCCGCCGGAGTACTTGGCCTGGCGGGGCTGGGACTGAGCGGCAGAAAGAAACGGAGAAATCGGACTGAGCGCTAGAGGAATCAGACGCATCAAATGAGTATAATACAGGGATCTGTGAAAGCAAATGCATACAGATCCCTGTATTTTTTATGCAATCAGGAAAGTATACCTGTTACATAAAAAGCCCTCCGGGAAGAATGCGCACTTCGCGCCAGGAAAATATGGCTGCTGAAGCAACCGCGCTCCGGCGCGAGCGTCCAGCTAGCCGGACGCTTTCTTTTATTTAGACTAAAAACCAGGCCATCCTATGAAACAGAAACTCTCCGGCGCCTCCAACCTGCAAATAAGGACACATTTTTTAATAAACCGAGACCTTTTTTTCTGCCTGATAATTCGATAAAATATGATTAGAAAATATCGGAGGGTGATACAAATGGAGAACTATTACCTTGCAGTGGACATCGGCGCCTCCAGCGGCCGTCATATCCTCGGCACAGTGAAGGACGGAACAATCAGTCTGGAGGAGATTTACCGTTTTGAAAACGGTATGGAGAAGAGAAACGGCCATCTCTGCTGGGATGTGGAATCCCTGTTTCACGAAATCAAGATGGGAATGAAGCAGTGCGCAGTGCAGGGAAAGATTCCGTGCAGCATGGGAATCGATACCTGGGCGGTGGATTTTGTTCTGCTGGACAGAGACGGACAGCGGCTGGGAGACGCGGTCGGCTACCGGGATGACAGGACGAAGGGCATGGACGAAAAGGTATACGAAGTCATTTCTCCGGAGGCCCTGTATGAAAGGACGGGAATCCAGAAGCAGATATTCAACACCATCTATCAGCTGATGGCGATGAAAGAGGAACAGCCGGAGGCACTTTCCGGCGCGGAGTCCCTGCTGATGATCCCGGATTACTTCCATTACATGCTGACCGGCGTGAAGAGACAGGAATATACCAACGCGACGACCACCCAACTGGTCAGTCCGGTGACGAAGACGTGGGACTATGAACTGATTCGTCAGCTCGGATATCCTGAAAAATTGTTTACCGAGCTGTCCATGCCGGGAACCGTGGTAGGGACGCTGACGAAAGCAGTGCAGGACGAGGTCGGCTTTAACTGCAAGGTGGTTCTTCCTGCGACCATGACACAGGCTCCGCGGTTATGGCGGTCCCGGTTCCGGAGAACGGGGAAAGAAAAGGCCATGAGACTGAAAAAACACATGATACGGACGGCGGTCTGTTATACATCAGTTCCGGCACCTGGTCCCTGATGGGTACTGAGTTAAGCGAGGCTGACTGTTCTGCAGAAAGCCGGAAGGCCAATCTGACAAACGAAGGCGGTTATGAGTATCGTTTCCGCTATTTGAAGAACATCATGGGTTTGTGGATGATTCAGTCTGTAAAAAAGGAGCTTGCTGCGGCCGGAGAAGAATATTCTTTCGCTGAACTTTGCCGCATGGCGTCCCATGAGACCATAAAGTCCATTGTGCCCTGCAACGACGATGTATTTCTCGCGCCGGAGAGCATGACGGAAGCGGTAAAAGCGTATTTAAGAGAATCCGGCCAGGAAGTACCGGAGACGGCCGGTGCGCTGGCGGCGGTCATCTACAACAGCCTGGCTCAGTGTTACAAGGAGACGCTGGAGGAGCTGGAAGCCATCACAGGCAGGACGTATCAGGCTGTGAATATTGTGGGCGGCGGTTCCAACGCAGAGTATTTAAACCAGCTGACCGCAAAGGCTACGGGGAAAACGGTATACGCGGGTCCGGGCGAGGCAACCGCCATCGGCAATCTTCTGGCTCAGATGATCAAAGCCGGAGAATTCCAGGGGCTTACGGAAGCGAGAGCGGCGGTTTACAGCTCTTTTGAGATCAGTACATATCAATAATGGAGGAACGAGGATGATACATAAATCATTTAAAATGCATCTGTATGAAGGTATGGCCGAAGAGTATGAGAGACGGCACAACCTTTTATGGCCGGAGATGAAGGACATGATCCATGAGTATGGCGGCCATAACTATTCTATTTTTCTGGACAGCGAGACGAATGTGCTCTATGGCTATATCGAGATTGAAGAGGAAGAAAAATGGGCGAAATCAGCAGACACGGCCATCAACCGCAAATGGTGGGACTATATGGCTGATATCATGGATACAAACCCGGACAACAGCCCGGTGAGTGTGGATTTAAAGCCGGTATTCCATCTGGACTGACCGGCGGTACAGATAAAATCAGAAAGAGGAGAATGATATCATGACAGTAAAAGAGAGATATGAAGCCGCAAAGGAAATTTACCGTGCAGCCGGTGTGGATACGGACGCCGCCCTGGAGGCCCTGAAAAACATTCCGGTTTCCATGCACTGCTGGCAGGGAGATGATGTAATTGGATTTGACGGGGCAGGCGCACTTTCCGGCGGGATTCAGGCGACCGGAAACTACCCGGGACGCGCAAGAACACCGGAAGAGCTGATGGCCGATATGGACGAGGCGCTCAGCCTGATTCCGGGAACACACAGAATCAACCTTCATGCAAGCTATGCCGTATTTGAAGAGGGCGAGTGGGCAGACAGAGACAAGCTGGAGCCGAAGCATTTTGCAAAATGGGTGGAATTTGCAAAGGAAAGGGGCCTCGGAATCGACTTTAACCCGACCTTATTCTCCCACGCGAAGGCGGAAAATGCCACATTATCCAGTGAAGTTTTAGAGATCCGCAAATTCTGGATCGACCATGTGAAGGCATGCATCCGCATTTCCGAGTATTTTGCAAAGGAACTGGGGACTCCATGTACCATGAATATCTGGATTCCCGACGGATTCAAGGATATTCCGGCGGACCGCACGGCTCCGAGAGCGAGACTGAAGGATTCCCTGGATCAGATCCTAGCCATCGATTACGACAAGTCCAGTGTGTTTGTGGCGGTTGAGTCCAAGGTGTTCGGAATCGGTATGGAAAGCTGTACGGTTGGTTCCCATGAGTTCTATATGAATTACGCTTCCAAGAATGATATTTTATGCCTGCTGGACAGCGGTCACTACCACCCGACAGAGGTTGTTTCCGACAAGATTTCTTCCATGCTTCTGTTCTTTGACAAGGTGGCTCTTCACGTGACGAGACCGGTGCGCTGGGACAGCGACCATGTAGTCTTATTTGACGATGAGACGAGAGCGATCGCGGGGGAAATCATCCGCGGCGGCGCAGACCGCGTCTTACTGGCCCTCGATTTCTTCGATGCCAGCATCAACCGCATCAGTGCCTGGGTTGTAGGCATGCGCAATATGCAGAAAGCGCTGTTAAACGCATTGCTTCTTCCGAACGCCAGGATGGCGGAACTTCAGAACAACAGGCAGTTCACGGAATTAATGATGCTTTCCGAGGAAATGAAGACCTATCCGTTAGGTGATGTATGGGATTACTTCTGCGAGCAGAACGGCGCCCCGGTTAAGGAAGCATGGTTTGAGGAAGTAAAGAGGTATGAGGCCGACGTTCTGGCAAAGAGAAGTTAAGGATGCAATGCGGCCTCCGTGCCGTTATGGAATAGAAAAAAACGAGAATAGAGAATAAAAATTACAAGAACAGAAAGAACAGGTGTAAATAAAATGAAAGTAACAGAAGCAGAATTTGTAAAAGGCTTTATCCGTCTCTGTGACGACGGTTTTAAACAGAACTGGCATGAAAGAAACGGCGGCAACTTGAGCTACCGCATCAAACCGGAAGAAGTGGAATCCGTGAAGGAAGAATTAACAGACACGAATCCATGGCAGCCGATCGGAACCAGCGTTCCGAAGCTGGCCGGCGAGTATTTCATGGTAACGGGAAGTGGAAAATACTTCCGCAATGTAATCCTTGATCCGGCGGCCAACAGCTGCATCATCGAGGTAGATGAGGCGGGAGAGAACTACCGCATCTGCTGGGGCCTGGTGAATGGCGGACGCCCAACCAGCGAGCTCCCATCCCATTTGATGAACCATGAAGTGAAGAAAGAAGTTACAAATGGAAAGCACCGCGTGATTTACCATGCGCATCCGACCAATGTCATCGCCCTGACCTTCGTTCTTCCGCTGGAAGACAAGGTATTTACGAGAGAATTATGGGAAATGGCTACCGAGTGTCCGGTCGTATTTCCGGATGGCGTCGGCGTAGTCGGCTGGATGGTTCCGGGCGGACGCGACATCGCCGTGGCCACCAGCGAACTGATGAAGAAGTACGACGTTGCCGTATGGGCTCACCACGGTCTGTTTGCCTCTGGCGAAGATTTTGATCTGACCTTCGGCCTGATGCATACCGTGGAGAAATCCGCAGAAATTCTCGTGAAGGTGCTTTCTATCCGTCCCGACAAGCTTCAGACGATCACCCCACAGAATTTTAGGGATCTGGCAAAGGATTTTAAGGTAACACTTCCGGAAGAGTTTCTGTACGAGAAATAAGAGGCCTGACTGCCATGGTGAGGTCGTGGGAGGCGCCTGGTTCCAGTCTTCGAACATGATTTTTATGAATCAGCTCATCCCCTTCTCCTGTGCGGGCTCCGGAACCGTTCCAGGGTTCGATGCAGAGAAACGGCGCCCTGTCCGGGTACACGGTCCAAAATGCAATCGTCTCAAAGTCCGGATAGGAAACCTCGACGCCACGGCCGCTTTCCCGATGGACGAGAGAGACCCGGCGTGAGGTGATTTCGGGAAAATAGAGGGCATTGTCCTGGAAGAGTTCCCTGGAAAGGGGAATGATACGGCCATGCAGTTCGTATCCGCTTCCGCCGGAGAGATATTCTCCCAGGAGACGGTCAAAGGGCATGGCACATGTGGACTCCTCTTTCTCAAACACAAGACAGTAGTCCTCGAAGACAGCGTCTTCCTCCATAGGACAGCAGAAGCCAGGATGGGCTCCGATGCAGTAATACAGGGCAGAGGAGTCCTTGTTGGCGACCCGGTATTTCAGGAGAAGGCTCCCATGCTGCAGCTCATAGGTCATCGACAGGCAGAAGGACCAGGGATACATGGTTTTTGTGTATTCGCTGTCCTGAAGAAGGAAGGACACGCTGCAGTCTGTCCGTGTGGTCCTCTGAAACTCCATATCCTTGCAGAAACCGTGCTTTGGCAGGCTGTATTCGCTTCCGTCTATCACGATCCGGTTGTCCCGGCAGCCTCCAACCACGGGAAAGAGGAGCGGTGAACAGCGGTCCCAGAAGCGCGGATCCCGCTGCCAGATGTATTCTTTCCCACTGCGGTCTTTTAAAGAAACAAGCTGTGCTCCTGCGCTGTCAATCACTGCGGTCAATTCTGAATTTCTAATTGTAGTCAACATAAATCTTCCCCATTTCTGTAAATTGATACGGATACTATACCATCCTTTTTGCTTGCCGGAAACAGGAATATCGAGTATGATAGTGATAGTGCTCCCGGGAGTACTATAGTCAGGAAAGGAGGCTTGTCCTATGCTTCGCATTGAAAACACCGGAAAATCTCAGATGAAATCCAGAAACAGGGTTCGCGTATTTCGCGAAATTTTAAATCATGAAGGCATTTCCAGAAAACAGCTGGAGAAGCGCCTGGGCCTTTCTGCACCGTCTGTCACGCGGGTAGTGGAGGAGCTGCTGCGGGAGGGGCTTATATGTGAGGAAGGCACTGAACAGACCCATATGGGACGCAGACCGGTTATGCTCTGCGTCAAAAAGAATGCCTATTACAGCGTCGGAATGAATTTAAGCAGATCGAGGCTTTACTACTGTATCAGGAACCTGGGAGGAGAACCGGTGCATTCCGGTGAGATAAGGCTTTTAGGGAAAACGAAGGGGGATCAGCTCTTAAGCCTGATGGAACATGCCGTCCAGGACTGCTTAGAGACTGCAGGTATTGAGAAGAAACACCTTCTTGCCATTGGTATTGCCTCCCGCGGAACGGTAAACGAAGGAAAGGGAAGCGTAATCTATTCACCCGACTCAGGAGAGGAGATCCATGTAAAGGAATACATGGGAGCGCGGTATGACTGTGAGATTCTCGTGGAAAATAACGTGATTGCCGACTTAAAAGGGCAGTATCTGGACTTGAGCGGTACCAACCGGAACCTGGTGTATCTCTACATTTCCGACGGCGTCGGAGGCAGCATTATCTGCAATGGCCAGGTGATCGACGGCGAGAACAGCATGGCAGGTAAGTTCGCCCACATCCTCGTGGAGAGCGGAGGAAGACGGTGCGCCTGCGGAAAAAGAGGACATTTGGAATCGTATGTGTCGAAGCCGGCCATGGAAGAGGCGTACTTTGAAGCCAGCGGGAAACGGCTGGAGCTGCCGGAGATATGCAGACTGGCTGGCGAGGGAGAGAAGGCTGCGGCCGCGGTCCTTAAGGATGCCATTGACAAGCTGGCGATCGGCATTAATCAGATTCTTCTGGTTGTGAACCCCGGAACGCTTGTGTTGTATGGCGATCTGTTCGAGAGCGTCGATGGGATTCTGGAGCGTTTGAAGCAGAAGACGAAGGAACTGGCCTTTACGGAGGAGATTGCCGACAACTGCTGGATGGTGAGAGAAACGAAAAATGTCCGCATTGAAGATAGCATTGCCAGACTGTCTGTGGAGCGGGCTCTGGAGATTATTGTCTAAACTCAATAAAAAAATATAATTTCATATTGAAATAATATAGAGATGTGATATAATGATAAAAAGACAACGGGGTGTGTCTTAAAAATTTAACTAATTAATTTCAAAATGAAATTATATGAAAAGGAGAGGCAGCAAATGAAAAGAAGAAATTTGATGGCATTGGTACTTGCGGGAGTTATGGCAGCGTCGGTTATGGGATGCGCCAGCCAGAGCGGAGCGAAGAATCCTTCTGAGACACAGAAGGAGGCAGCCAAAGAGGGGGCATCCAATGAGAGTGTGTCTAAGGACAATGAGAGTGGAGCCGCCGACAGCGCCGCCGTGCCGGCTGGCAGCTGGAAGCCGGACCATGACATTACGATCCGTGTTCCCAATGCAGCAGGGGGAACCATGGACACGATCACGAGGATTTTGGGACAGGGAATTCAGCAGAGCACGGGAACGACGGTTATGATTAATAATCTGACCGGAGCGTCAGGAGCTATTGCAGCCAATGATCTTCTTGCCAAGGACGCAGATCCCTGCGAGCTGATGACGTCTGGAATCGCGCTCTTTACACTGGCGCCTCTCTTTAATCAGGATATTAAGGTCAGTCTTGACGATTTCGCCATTGTATCCGGCATGGTATCTGAGGATTTTGTACTCTGTGTGAACCCGGAGAAGAGCGGCATCCATAACTGGGAGGAACTGAAGGCCTATGGAGAGAAGGAGCGGATTCTGTTCGGCTCCAATACACCTGGAGGAACGACTCATATGCTGGGCACGGCGCTGTTCGGAGAAGCGGGCTTAAACGCGGAGTCCGTGACATCGGACGGAACGAATAAGGATATGCTGGCCCTGACCTCCGGTGACGTAGTCTGCGCCATCGGCAATGCCAGCGCCTGTCAGCAGTTTATCGAAGAGGGGACGGCCGTTCCCATCGTGGTATTTTCAGCGGACGCCTATGAAGGTTTCGAAGGTTTTACCGTTCCGTCCGTCGTGGATTTGGGATATGATATTCAGTTCAAATCCTGCAACTTCCTGATGGCGAAAAAGGGAGCGGATCAGGCGGCTCTGGATCAGATTCATGACATGATTCAGGCCTATACGGAAACAGAGGAATGTAAGAAACTGGCCGAGAGTGCAAAATACGTCCCGGATATTGCCGACGGCGAGACCGTCCGTGCCATGATTGAGGATTCCGCAAAAATGTGTCAGGAAATCTACGAAAAATATTATCACTAATAAGGCGGGGAGAAAGCGATATGAAAGTGAAGTACAGGACAAATCTGTGGGCCGGAATCGTAAGCGTGATCTTCGGCCTGGCAGTCCTCTGGCTGATTCCGGCTCAGATAGGTACAGAATATTCGTCAGGAAACAGCCTGACTTCCAGGGCCGTTCCCGGCGGAGCAGCCATTCTGTTTATCGTATGCGGCGCGGCGCTGATCGTCCAGAGCCTCATCTTAAAGAAGGACACGGTCCGGGAACTGAATCTGGCAAAAGAAGGCAAGGCGTTCCTTTACATGGCGGTGTTTGGGATCTATGTGATCCTGTTTGACTACAGCTTTATTGTGGCTTCCATATTCCTGGGAGCCGCAACCCTGCTTTTTACAAGGAGTAAAAAGAAGCTGTATTATATAATCGTAATTATCACGGTTTTCGTCCTGTATCTGCTGTTTACGCAGGTACTTCACGTGAGACTGAAGTAGGAGGCCGCAAATGAAGGAAATTATATTTCAGGCACTGCCCCAGCTGTTTACTCTGGAGAACTTTGTATTTGTAAACCTGGGGATTTTTATCGGAATCATTTTCGGCTCCATACCAGGGCTGAATGGCAATCTGGCCATTACCGTTCTGATTCCATTTACGTTTAAATTAGGCAGTGTTCCAGCCCTGCTGATGCTGACTGCCATCTTTTTCGGCTCGAATTTCGGAGGCTCCATAACGGCGATTCTGATCAATACGCCGGGAACGAACGCAGCGGCAGCCACCCTGCTGGACGGATATCCCCTGTCGAAAAAGGGAAAGACCAGGAAGGCCCTGGACATGGCCCTGGCGGCGTCCACCTTTGGCGGACTGGTGAGTGCGTTGTGCCTCCTGTTTTTCGCGCCGCAGATCAGCAAAATCGCCATCCATTTCGGAGCACCGGAGTACTTTGCCCTGGCGGTGTTCGGGCTGTCCGTTATCGCTTCAGTCAGCGGAAGAAGCATCTTAAAGGGTGTGATCAGCGGGGCTTTCGGCGTACTGATCGCCACGGTGGGAATCGATGCTGTCAGCGGCGTCACCCGTTTTACCTTCGGCAGTCTACAGATGTATAACGGAATCAAAATGCTGGCCGTTTTACTGGGCGTTTACGCGATTGCACAGATGATCAGCCGTGTAAACGGCACGGAAGAAGAGGAAGCGGGCACAGAACTGAAGAAGGCAGATCCCTCGGACCGCCTGACGCTTGGCGAATTAAAGAGTACCGTTCCCACTATGCTGAAATCCTCCGCGATCGGAGCGTTTATCGGAGCCATTCCGGGCACGGGCGGGGCGATCGCCTCCTATATCGCTTATAATGAGGCCAAACGCTGCGCAAAATCGGAAGAGAAGTTTGGTGAGGGAGAATTAAAGGGAATCGCCGCGCCGGAGTCCGCCAACAACGGGGCGACCGCGGCCACGCTGATTCCGCTGCTTACACTGGGAATTCCGGGAGATGCGGTGGCAGCCACGCTGTTGGGCGCATTTACCATGCATGGTCTGGTGGTTGGTCCGAAGCTGTTTTCCACTTCGGGTCCGGTCGTTTATGCCATTTTGATCGGCTGTGTGATTTCTCAGATTGTGATGTTTTTACAGGGAAAATATCTGCTTCCCCTGTTCGTAAAAATCACACACATTCCGCAGGAGCTTCTGACGGCGCTTCTGGTTGTTATCTGCTGTACGGGAGCATTTTCACTGGCGAATTCTTCCTTTGACGTGAGGGTCATGCTGATTTTCGGCTGTATCGCTTATTTCATGCAGAAGGTGGAACTGCCTCCCGTTCCGATTATTCTCGGAATCGTTCTTGGCCCCATCGCAGAGGCCAACTTAAGAAATTCCCTGGTCCTTTCAGACGGCTCCTGGACCATATTCTTTAAACGCCCAATCTGTCTGGCGTTTATTATTCTGACCTTTGTTCTGATCTGGCTTTTAAAGAAGAACGACAAAAAGCAGCGGAGCATGGAAGCAGAATTTCTGAAAAAATACGGAGAAAATACGGAGAAGTAAGGAAAGGAACCACTATGCATTACAAAAAACTATGGACGGATTTACACAGCAATATTCATCACAATCAGATGGGAGAACTGAACCAATGGATAGAACACGCCAAAAAGACTGTTGATTTCTGGCCGGTCGCCTACTATCCCTTTTATATGAAGCGTACCGAAACAGGGGCAGGCCTGGAGGATTTATATGACAGGGAACAGATTGAACAGGACTGGGAACAGCTCCGCGAGGCGGTAAAACAGCAAAACGAAGCCGGTTATCCGATGTTTATGGGCTATGAGTGGCAGGGCTCCGGAGAAGACGGAGACCATAATGTGTTCTTTCTGGATAATGAGCAGCCGATGCTCCATCCCATGCGGTACGAGGAACTCTATCAGGCGTATAAGGACAGGACGGCGATAGCCATCCCCCACCATGTGGCCTACCAGCTGGGCAGCAGGGGAAAAAACTGGGAGACGCACCGGGAAGCTTTCTCTCCCTTTGCTGAGATCTATTCCAGCCATGGCTGCAGTGAAAATGATACAGGCCCTTTTGATATGGAGCGCCATCTCCACATGGGGCCGAGAACCGGAGAGACCTGCTATGAGAGGGGGATCGAGAAGGGGTATCTGGTCGGTATGATTGCCTCTGGAGACAACCACAACGTACCGGCAGTTCACGATCATGGAACCATGTGCGTGCTGGTAGCGGACGGCTCAAAGGAGGCGATCTGGGAAGGCCTGTTAAACCGCCGGGTATATGGCGTCAGCAGAAGCCGTATGGATATTGACTTTACCATAAACGGAAGCCCGATGGGGTCTGTGGTGAAGCCGGGAGAGGGGACGCTTTCATTTGCCATTGAGGCGGCGGACGCCATTGACCGGGTAGAGATCCTTCGGGACAATGTTCTGGATACCATGGCGGTTCATGCGGGAACCTGGGAAG
The DNA here is from genome assembly GCF_046966825.1 of Hungatella sp. NCBI lineage: Bacteria > Bacillati > Bacillota > Clostridia > Lachnospirales > Lachnospiraceae > Hungatella > Hungatella sp. The sequence continues at coordinate 23,479 of NZ_JBKVCZ010000030.1, forward strand.
AGACTGAGTATACCGGCGTAAGAAAGTATAAGTTTGCAGTGGAGTTTGGCTGGGGGCCGAATCCCAAGTTTTATACGGACCGTCTGACGAAAACATGGGATGGGTCTCTGGAGGTTCCGGGCCGTCTCTGCTCGGTGCAGAAATGCTTTAACAGCTTTGGTCAGGAGCTCTGCAATGTGACGGAGAAATCCTGTGAATTCCATATGATTACCTATATGAGCACCACCACAGGCCACTGGATGGGACCGAGTACAGTTGTAAAGGAAGGCTTTGTATTTGAAGTGGAGGGAAAGCCGGAGGATGAGATCGTGCTGAAGGTGGACCGCTACGTCTACCGCTTTACGCTTAAGGAATTGATGAAATCCTCGAGAATTCTCGCCCAGTATCAGGAGAGCATGGATCTGGCCGCAGAGGTCTTTGGAAATGTGGAACACTACCGCGATGATTTCTACTGGCACAACGCCTATAAGACCAGAATTCGTCAGGCAGTGCCGGAAGAGGCGTATACGATGAAGTATGAAAAGAAGGTGACACTGGAGGCGGGAAGCTGCTACCGGCTCCGGGTACACTTGAGAAATGGAGACACCGCCTGGGTTTCCCCGATTTTTGTGCGGGAATAACAGATAAAAAGAGTTCCTAAGAGTGAAGGCGGATTCCTGGAAATGGAATCGTGAGAGTGGCATTCACTTTTCGGGACTCTTTCTTATTAATATGTAAACTTAAAATGTAAATTTAATGGCGCAGAATGGAATACCACTCTGCGCCGTCTGATTACCGGTTGGCTGATTTTAATTCATTATGGTTCGTCTGCCGTGTCTTCCACAATGGTAGTGGATTCCTCTGCGGCAAATTTCTTCAGTGCATCTCCGGTTCCCTCATATATCTCTTCGACTTCTTCTGAGTCTGCTTCTTTATCTTCTGTATCTGCGGCCTGCTCCGGTTCTTCTTTGAACCCTTCTGTGGCGCCGGCTGCGTAGTCGAGCCCGCCGTCTTCGGTAATATCTTCTTCTTCCTCGTCGTCCTCTGAACGGTCCATAGCGGAATCAAGCATATCCTTGGCAGTGTCGGCAACTGCGGAAGCGGCTTCCCTGGCCGTACTGTTCACGATGCTGGCTGCGTCTTTCACGAGGTTCTTCGCGGCAGAAGCTGCATCCTTGGCTGCGTCGGCCATATCGGCTGCGGCTACCTTGAATTCATCTTTGTCTGCGTGAAGGGATACGTAGTTCCTGTTCATTGTGCTGTCAATCTTGGAAATGTCATCATTCCCGTCATCTTCAAAATCATGAAAATCTTCTTCCAGTTCTTTATGGAAAGATTTATATTTCGTAAAATAAGAGATACCGGCCGCAACGGCACCCGCGATGGTGGCGAAAGCCACTAATTTCCCAAAACCATTACCCTTTTTTGCCATGTGAAACACTCCTTTCATTTGATTCTTATTGTAATACTTATAAAGAAAAAAATAAAGGTATATAATAAGAAAATTTCTATAAACTATGTAGGAACGGGAAAATGCTCTCAGTTATGGAATGAAATTGTAAAAAAAATATAAAATTAGCACTCAACTATTGACAGTGCTAATAATGAGTGATATAACTTAGTATGTGAATAAAAGAAGTTTCCATTGCGAAACAAAAAGAAAGAATCAATAGAAACAGTATGAGGAGGAATTGCAATGAAATTAGTACCATTATTTGACAGGGTAGTATTAAAACCATTGGTTGCAGAGGAAACGACGAAATCCGGTATCGTTTTACCGGGTCAGGCAAAAGAAAAACCGCAGCAGGCGGAAGTAATCGCAGTTGGACCAGGCGGCCTGGTTGATGGCAAGGAAGTAACCATGCAGGTAAAGGTCGGCGATAAAGTAATCTTTTCCAAGTATTCAGGAACCGAAGTGGAAGGCGAAAGCGAAAATGACAAGCTGGTTATCGTAAAGCAGAACGATATCCTGGCTGTGATCGAATAAACCGTATCCCTAAGGCAATACCGAAATCATAACAAAAACGATAGATAGAAAGAAACTGGAGGAATGAAATCATGGCAAAGCAGATTAAATATGGTGTAGACGCCAGAAAAGCACTGGAAGCCGGCGTAAATCAGTTAGCAGACACAGTTCGTGTAACATTGGGACCGAAAGGAAGAAACGTTGTTCTTGACAAATCCTTTGGCGCTCCGCTGATCACTAATGATGGTGTGACCATTGCAAAAGAGATCGAGCTGGAAGATCCATATGAGAACATGGGCGCACAGCTTGTGAAAGAAGTTGCGACAAAGACCAACGACGTAGCTGGTGATGGTACTACTACAGCGACGGTACTGGCCCAGGCGATGATCAATGAAGGCATGAAGAACGTTGCTGCAGGCGCTAACCCGATCGTTTTAAGAAAGGGTATGAGAAAAGCTACTGAGGCAGCTGTAGAAGCGATTGCAAAGATGAGCGAGCCGATTAAGGGCAAAGCTTCTATCGCGAGAGTAGCGGCGATCTCCGCAGCAGACGATGGAGTCGGCGAGATGGTAGCCGATGCGATGGAGAAGGTTTCCAACAACGGTGTCATCACCATTGAAGAATCCAAGACCATGAAGACTGAGTTAGACTTAGTAGAAGGTATGCAGTTTGACAGAGGATACGTTTCCGCTTATATGTGCACCGACATGGAGAAGATGGAAGCCAACTTAGACGATCCGTATATCCTCATTACAGATAAGAAGATTTCCAACATTCAGGAAATTCTTCCATTATTAGAGCAGGTTGTACAGTCCGGCGCAAGACTCTTAATCATTGCAGAGGACATCGAGGGCGAGGCTCTGACCACATTAATCGTAAACAAATTAAGAGGTACCTTCAATGTAGTAGCTGTTAAGGCTCCTGGCTACGGCGACAGAAGAAAAGAGATGCTTCAGGATATCGCTATCTTAACAGGCGGCAAGGTAATTTCCGAAGAGTTAGGCTATGAATTAAAGAGCACCACAATGGATATGCTTGGACGTGCGAAATCCGTTAAGGTTCAGAAGGAAAATACCATTATCGTGGACGGCGAAGGCAGCAGAGACGAGATCGAAGCAAGAATCGGCCAGATCAAGGGTCAGATTGAAGAGACTACATCTGATTTTGATAAAGAAAAATTACAGGAAAGACTTGCGAAGTTATCCGGCGGTGTTGCTGTTATCCGTGTAGGTGCGGCTACCGAGACCGAGATGAAGGAAGCAAAGCTTCGTATGGAAGATGCTTTATCCGCAGCAAGAGCAGCCGTAGAAGAGGGCGTTATCGCCGGCGGCGGTTCCGCTTATATCCATGCTATGAAGGACGTTCAGAAAGTAATTGACAGTCTGGATGGCGAAGAAAAGACAGGTGCAAAGATTATCTTTAAGGCTCTGGAGGCTCCGTTATACCACATTGTGGCAAACGCAGGTCTGGAAGGCGCCGTTATTATCAGCAAGGTAAAAGAGGCTCCGGTTGGCACAGGCTTTGATGCTTATAAGGAAGAATATGTAGACATGATCGAGGCTGGTATCCTGGATCCGACCAAGGTTACGAGAAGCGCATTACAGAATGCGAACAGTGTTGCATCTACCTTATTGACAACTGAATCCGTTGTTGCTAATATAAAAGAAAAAACACCTGTAGCTCCGGCTCCAGGCGGAATGGATATGATGTAATAACGGAAGCAAAAGCGACGCATGCGTAATGAAAAGAGGGTTTGCAGTGCTTGCATTGCAGATCCTCTTTATTTTGTTTCATAGGAATGTTCAGCCTGTGATACAAAAACCCTCCGGGTGATGCAGACTACGCGCTAAGAAAATATGGCTGCTGAAGCGACCGCGCTCCGGCGCGAGTCCGGCTTGCCGGATTCTTTGTTCAGGAAAGTACAGCCTGTAAGATCATCGCCCTCCGGGGATGCGGACCGTGAACTATATCATCTCCCTTCACAGAAGAAAGGACATCAGTCTATGAATGAAATGTATGCAGAATGGCTCGTAAAACGAAAAGCACCAGCTTATATGATGCTTGTCAAGGTATTGATGGTTCTGGTATGTGTGGTGGCATTCTTTATTGCTGTATCCCCGCTGCTCGGAATTTTCGGAATCCTGGTTCTCTTTGCGGCAGCAGCGGCAGCCTACTTTGTCTTCCGCAACAGCGAAGTCGAGTTTGAGTACCTCTATGTAAGCAATCAGCTGACGATTGATCGGATTTACGGGAAGACCAAGAGAAAAAAAGCCTGGGAAGGTTCCATGGATGAGATTCAGATCGTTGCGCCTACCGGTTCCACGGAAGCGAAAGATCACGAGACAAATAATATGAAGGTTCTGGATTTCTCTTCTCACACCTCGGACGCCAAGACATTTACATTGATCAGCCAGTCCGGCAGTGAATCCATGAAGATTATTTTCGAGCCGAACGATAAGCTTCTTCACTGCATGAAGATGACGGCTCCACGAAAGATCGTGGACCGCGTTTAAGGAGATGCCTGGAACGTCGTTTGAGGATTTGTTTCAGGATAAGATTTATAAGGGTAAAAGGAAAAGGACAGATACATGATGTGGATTAGGACGCGGAGTGTGTTTGGCCTTTTTTTGTGGTCTTTGGGAATGGGGGAGGAGAAGTGAAGCTAAAATGGCTGGATTGGTGAAGGGGATAATATTTACGGACGAATTAAGCGTAGATGATTTGTAAAAAGTATGTATTGATAAGGCGTATGGGAGATTTTTATAGAAATTTTTGTAAAACTTAACATCGATGCTTGACAGGTGTAATTCGAATATAGTAAGATAGAAAACAAGTTCCACAGCATTTTCTTGCCTGTGAAATTCTAAAATTCTTTGTTTCAATGCGGTTTCCGCAAAAAAATCCTATGTTTAGCTTCAGGAGAGTTGGTGATGTGTATGATTGATTGAGAAAAAGTCTTGTAATGGCAAAGCTTTTACAGTATAATGAAAACATCTGAGTGACGTAAAAACTAAAGATAGGAGGAGTGAAATGACAATAGATGAAAAGTTGGATTTACTCTGTGGAAATGTTCAGAGTATAAATGATAATGTAATTGTGATGAAAAATGATATGGCTATGATGAAGGGCGATATCTTGGAATTAAAAGGCGATGTAGCAGAGCTGAAGAGCGATATGGCTGAGGTTAAAAGCGATATCGTGGAGTTAAAAAGTGATGTAGCAGAGCTGAAGAGCGATATGGCTGAGGTAAAGAGTGATATCGTGGAGTTAAAGAGTGATGTAGCAGAGCTGAAAAGCGATATGACTGTGGTAAAGAGCGATATCGTGGAATTGAAGAGCGATATGGCTGTGGTAAAGAGCGATATTGTAGAATTAAAGAGCGATATGACTGAGGTAAAGAGCGATATGACCGTGGTAAAGACTGATATCATAGATCTGAGAAATGATATGAACACCATGGAAGGCAGAATTGATGCTAAGATGGAACAGTTAAATGAAAATGTGAAGGGGATTCGTTTTACCATTGAAAATGAAATCCGCCCGAGTATTGCTCTTATTGCAGAATCACATTTCATTCTGAATAGAAAACTGGATGAGGCGATAAGAGTAGCGGGAAGTATCGAAATGACAAGAATTCGAGTCGGCATACTGGAAGATGATGTAAAGAAGCTGAAAAGAGTAGTAAATATGTGATCTATATCATAAGATACGAGAAATTAGTAGATTATGAAGAGAATATCAGTTATACAACAGAGCTTACTATAATTAGAAAAGAAAACAGTAAATAAATGAATGCAGCTTACTTCGACAAATGTGCCGAAATAGGCTGCATTTTTGATTATAAGCTTTTATTTTTAATTTGGATCTTAAAGGCATAAAATAAAGACCAGCAATATACAATAACAAAAGATTTCTAAATAAATCAAATACAAATCATAAATAATAAAATGTTATTATGTGTTAACATTTACTGATATATAAATAAAGGTGATGGAATATAGATCGAATGTGCTAACAGCATTTCCTATAATTTCATAGATACAAACCAAGAGTAAGTAAGACAGCTTGACAGGCCCCATATTAACATATAAAGTATAAGAAACATATCGTTTCAAAATCAGGTGAGACGGCCAAATAAATCCAAGTCGAACGGCAGAAGGAGCTCTACATGAAAAAGCTAAGAAGTCCCTTGTTATCGGTGCTCGTAATTTACATACTGTGTTTTATCTTTCGAATGATAGAATACTTTATGATTCGTACAGATCAGACCTTATTGGGAGAAGCGATCATACATAAGATTGCTGGCATCATAATTCTCTGGATTGCAATAAAAATGCTATCTACTGATTTCGAGTTTATTGGATTTAAGCGTAAAGGTATATTCAAAAATTTTGCATTCGGTTTACTGTTTGGTATTTCTGTGTTTGCGGCCGCATATGGGGCAGAAATCCTGATTGCAGTTTCGCAGGGGAATTTCCAGTCCCTTCAATTTTATGTCAGCAGCTATGCTGTGGATAAAAATATAGGAAATCAGACCGGTATCCTGTTCTTCCTTATTTGTATTGTTGGTAACATCGTTAATGTACTGATGGAGGAAGGCGTATATCGAGGACTTTTTCAAAAAATTCTTCAACAGAAATACAAATTTATTGCAGCAGCAATTATTTGCTCCATTTTATTTGGTGTGTGGCACGTCATAGGTCCGATTCGCAATTATTATGACGGTTTGAGCAGCATGGGAGGGATGGCGGCCAACATTTTCATGTTGGTAATCACAAGCAGTCTTGTTGGTTTTAAAGCGGCTATGATAACGAAATTAACCGGCTCACTTTACATGGCTATGGGGGATCATTTTGTCAATAATACAATCGTAAATATTTTACACGTTACTTCCTATACAGGCGCTGATGAATTGATGTTTGTGCGAATCACAATTGCTCAAAGTCTCTCATTTCTGTTGGTTCTTATTTTCTATATCTGGAAACAGAAGAAGACTGATTCAGACAGTTCTCCCTCCGGAAATTAGTCAGCCGTATCGAATCGGGAATGGCATCATTAAACGATAAATTTTGAATGCGGGCAGTGCATTTGTTTACATACTTATGCATTGCCCGCTTGATGATCATGCTCATTCGGACAGGAAGAATTTATCTTGTTTTTTCCCTGGCTTCTATGAGCTGAATATAGTTTTTCTTATATAGGGAAACAAATATTGTTGAAACATGTTTAAAGCGTGGTTGCTAGAAACGTAAATGCAGGTAAAATACAAGGGGTCTGGAATTAGCATAGAAGATATAAAGCCACACAAAAAAATTAATCATTAATAACATACAGCTTAAAGTAAAAACAAAGGGCTTAACAAAAGAAATATAAAGTATTCCTTACAAACTCCCAAATAATGTAAATTTATAAGCCGCGATGAATATATTAAATACGCTGGAAATTATGTCTTTCACACACGGAAAACAGATTGAAATTGTCCGTTGACAAGTGACGCAAAATTTGTTAAACTATGTAACTAACAAGCAAAAATATATTAGTTACATTAATAAAAAGGACAAGAAAGAGAGGAAAAATTAATGGGTACAATTATTGGCGACGGCATTACTTTTGACGACGTACTTTTAGTTCCAGCTTATTCAGAAGTAATTCCCAATCAGGTTGATTTGACGACCTACCTCACGAAGACCATCAAGCTGAACATTCCCCTGATGAGTGCTGGTATGGATACGGTTACCGAGCACCGTATGGCAATTGCCATGGCAAGACAGGGAGGTATCGGTATTATCCACAAGAACATGTCGATTCAGGCACAGGCAGATGAGGTTGATAAGGTAAAGAGGTCGGAGAATGGCGTCATTACGGATCCATTTTATCTTTCCCCAGAACATACATTAAAGGATGCGGACGAGCTGATGGCGAAGTTCCGCATTTCCGGTGTGCCGATTACAGAGGGCAAAAAGCTGGTTGGTATCATTACCAACCGTGATTTAAAATTTGAGGAAGATTTTTCCCGCAAAATTAAAGAGTGTATGACTTCCAAAAATCTGGTGACGGCGAAGGAAGGCATTACCATGACAGAAGCGAAGAAGATTCTTGCCAAGGCGAGAGTGGAAAAGCTTCCGATCGTTGATGAAGATTTTAATTTAAAGGGACTCATTACAATTAAGGATATTGAAAAGCAGATCAAATATCCGTTGTCTGCAAAAGACAGCCAGGGAAGACTTCTGTGTGGTGCTGCCATCGGAATTACTGCTAATGTTCTGGATCGTGTGGCCGCTTTGGTCGCTTCCAAGGTCGATGTGATTGTCCTGGATTCCGCTCATGGCCATTCCGCCAACGTACTAAACTGTGTACGCATGATTAAGGAAGCATACCCGGATCTTCCGGTTATCGCTGGAAACATAGCGACCGGAGACGCGGCAAAGGCCCTGATTGAGGCTGGTACAGATGCGATTAAGGTCGGTATCGGACCTGGTTCTATCTGTACTACCCGTGTGGTTGCCGGTATCGGTGTGCCGCAGATCACGGCAGTTATGGATTGCTATGCGGTAGCGAAAGAATATGGAATTCCAGTTATTGCAGACGGTGGTATCAAGTATTCCGGAGATTTAACAAAGGCCATCGCAGCGGGCGGTAATGTCTGCATGATGGGTAGTATGTTTGCAGGATGCGATGAGAGCCCGGGAACATTTGAGCTGTATCAGGGAAGAAAGTATAAGGTATATCGTGGCATGGGGTCTATTGCAGCCATGGAGAACGGAAGCAAGGACCGTTACTTCCAGTCTGATGCCAAAAAACTGGTTCCGGAAGGCGTGGAAGGCCGTGTTGCATACAAAGGTCTCGTCGAAGATACCGTATTCCAGATGCTGGGCGGACTCAGAGCAGGAATGGGTTATTGTGGTGCTTCTGATATTAAGACACTTCAGGAAACAGCTAAATTTGTAAAAATTACCGCAGCATCCCTGAAGGAAAGTCACCCGCATGATATTCATATTACGAAAGAGGCTCCGAACTACAGTATTGATGAGTAGGATCGGTTGTGACGGAATTGTGGCATATCTATAAATAGTATAATTATAATAGGAAGAGACTCTGTTTTGAGAAAGGCAGAGGCTCTTCTTTTTTGTGTTAAAATCGCATAAAAATCCAGGGAGCGATTTAGCGAAGATAAAATTGAAAGAATCATGAAATACCAGAATAATAACGAAAATATAATGATAGATAACGAAATATGTACAATATACTGAAAACAATAAAGAATATTAAAAATATACAAATAAATACAAAGGCTTTCATATGACTAATTTACTAAAAAAACATGATAAAGTTACGAAAGAAAATATGGTAAAACCTTGAAATGTAACCAGTTTGTTACCGTGTCGAGGTATAATGCATCTATACATGAAATCTCTTAAACAAAAAACAGAAAATATATGCAATTTGAGAGGCGTAACTGCCTGAAACATAGGCAGATGTAGTTGAACAAATGAAAAGAAGGTGAAAGATGTCCACAGCAAAGAGAAGGAAGATTCACAATTCTTATCGTTATTTTACCATAGCAGCAGATGAATATGGAGAGAGGTGCATGAAAGGTAGTATCTTTCATGCAGGAAGAGCACCCGGAATTCGATCTGGCAGCTTTTTGGGAACCGACTATCCAGAACCAACTATTTAGATCCGATCATCCAAGGCGCCTGCAAAGGCACATTTAATCTGGGATACTTACCATTCAGGAGGTAAGAAAGCTGCCTTTACGATAAAGGTCCTGTACAGGAAACACTCGGCCTGACAGGAGTAAGCGGCTGGCATGGTGCCAGCAAGAAGCAGGCTTTCAGAAGATTTATGGAGAAGATTCTTATGATATCCTCCGTGCTGGAAAGCGAAAGAGAAAAAATGAGTGCGAAGATAGATCTTATACAGAAGATAGAAAAAAGTATTTATGGAAGGATAAGGAAGGAGAGAAAGTATGAAAGGACTTAGAAAAAGGTTCAGACGAGGGCTGGCTGGATTTCTGGCGTTTGTATTGACGATGACATCGTTTAATATGGTGTCATGGGCGGATGTGGCGAGTGCATTTGATAAAGAGAATGCCACATTTATCATGAATGGAGAAGATCTTCGGGATTCCGCGCAGGCGGCCATTGACAATGGCAATGAGTTCAATTTTGAAGATCTTGGTGCAGACACGTCAGACAGGAGTCTGGCCAAAGAATATCGAAAACTGTTTGAATCAGGGACAGTTTTTGAATTTTCTCCATCATATGACATGGATGATGAGGAGTACGCAGATGGGGCTGAGCTCCGAATGTTTATTCGTGTTGATGATGCGTATGAAGGGTATCAGATTACAGGAGATGAGGATATCATTTTCCTGTATATCAATGATTCTGCATCAAGAATCACATTCCGTTCCAAAATTGACGGGTATACAACTCAGAAGGTAACGGTAAAAGGAAATTCTTCCTTATTGGAGACCAATGGTGCGGCGGTATCAGGTGGAGAAAATGCAGATGCGGCTCAACTCCCGGATGCGGACGAAGAGACAAATTCAGCGGAAGAGATGGAAACTCCCGATGCAGATAAAGAAACCGATTTAAATGGAGAGGTTGAGACTTCAGAGGCAATTAAAGAAACTGATTCGAATGGAGAGGCCGAGACTTCAGAGGCTAATAAGGAAACAGAGCCAGAAGATGCAGTGGAAACCCCTGAGGCAAAGGAAGGAACAGAATCAGGAGAGACCGCTGAGACTTCAGCGGCCGATACAGAAACAGAAGAAAAATCAGAAGTTCCGGATGCAAATACCAGTGCGGCAGAAAATAGTAATCTGGAAACCGGAGCTGGTCAATCAGATGCGGTTCAGACGCCTGACGCAAATACGGCAGAAGAGAATCAGACTTCAGAGAATGATACAGCTGCCGGACAGATTTCCGAAGGCGATGGCAACACAGGCACTTCGTCTGATGAAAATGCTGCGGCTTCCAGTTCTGACAATAACAGCAGTGCAGATACATCGTCTGACAAAGTGGAACAGTTATCCATTTCACGCCATCTTGCCTATGTTCTGACAACTGCTATCTCGAATCATGAAGAGACCGAGGAAAAGGCTAATGATTCAGACGACGGGAAGAACAGCAATGCAGCCGATCTTCCTGCTGATCATCAGGAAACAGCAGAGGAACCTCAAAGTGAGGAAGCTGACAATACAGAGTCCGGCGCTGAAATAAATGAGGATCCGACAATTGCTTTGCCTGTGGAAACTGAGAACAGTAATGATGCAGTAAAGGAAGAAGAACAGACCACCGTTTCGTCCGAAGAGATGAGTCAGGCAGATGAAGAAGCAGGCGCGAGCGGGAAACCGGATGAAAAAGAATCTGCTGTAACGGTTGAACCTTCAACAGAAGTTGATGAGCAGGAAGAAAAGACGGTATCAGGAAATACAAGCGGTAAGACGTATGGACAGATCGTGCTGGATGAGTCCTATTACGCGAAAGCTTATGTCACAACACTGAATAAGCTTCATGTTGATGTATCGGCAGAGGGGTATGCAGTAACTTACACAGTAACCCCGGTAGGTGCAGCGACAGTAAAAGGTGCGAAGAGCGTTCCGGAAGGAAATGATTTAAGCTTTACAGTAAAACCTCAGGTAGGCTACATGATTGACCGGGTAACTGCAAATGGAGAGGAACTGGAAGCAGTCGACGATTCCGAAGCCACAGATTCTAACGCTTCTTCCTTAGCAGAGCGCTATCTCGTAGCGTCCGTGGCAGAGGTACAGGAGATTGTCGTATTCATGTCGGAGACCGGAGAGCATCCGGAGTTTCACTACAGCAGGACCCTGGGGGACGTAGTAGTTTCTCTTCATGTAGAAGAAGGGATTTTGCCGGCCGGTACTGTGGCAAAAGTAACGGAGGTCACTGAAAAAGTAGAAGAAGCGGTTAAGGAAAAAACAGCAGAAGAGACTGGTGATGATACATCTGAAAATACAGTTCTTGCCTATGACATTAAGCTGTTTGCAGAGAATGATGAAGGAGAACTGGAAGCTCTTGATAACAGCTGGAGCGAGAATGGCTATGTAGACGTTACTTTCTCAGGTAAGGCGATAGAAGAGAAGAGCGCTGAGGCGGAGACGGTTGAAATTAAACATGTTGATATCGGCGAAGTAGATGTAACGGCAGATGATGTAAGCAAAATTACTGCAGAAGAAGTTCAGACGATGGAAGACGTGTCGGAGGTCATCGAGGTTCCTGGAGATGCAAAAATTAACGAAGTAGCATTTGAAGCAGAGCATTTTTCTATCTATACCATCTATTTTAGTACCACTACTTCGTCTGAAATTAATATTATAACAGTAGATACCAACGGTAATGTGATTGGCAATATAAATAGCGGATATTATTTTTCTAGTGATGAAAAAAAATCTGTTGAGTCAATTGCTAAAGAAATAACTCCGGCTGGTTATGAACCAGACATAGCTACAATTGGCGGAAAATATAGTGGAGGTAAAGTTGATACAAAGTATTATGATAAATCTCAAGCTGTATCAGTGATACAGAGAACTGGCGTAGTAAATAAAAAATTGCAGTATAAGGTGGGGAATACAGCTTATAAAGAGATGTCATCTGATACACAAGACATATATTTCTGGGTTAACCCCAAAGTGGTTACAATAACTTTCAATTTAAATAATGGAACAGGAACGGTACCCCAAGCGATTACAGCTCAAGCAGGTCAAACGATTGATTTGCCGTCAAGTGATGGAATTCATCGTAATAATTACATTATGTTAGGGTGGGCAGAACAAAAAGATTCCAATACGGTTCCAAAATCAACAGGAAATGCAATTCAGATATATTCACTAAATGGTAAATTCGAAGTTCCGGGCAAAGATGTAATTCTTTATGCAGCGTGGGCACAAACTGATGGAAGCCGCAGTAATGATACACTGGTGGTTGCGATACGTAAAGACGGCTTGGTACCTTCTGAACCTACGATTAGGCCGGATAGTGAAAACGAATTTTACACTTATATAACCGGAAGCAAAGGGGTGTCTGTTGGTAATATATTAGGATACTTAAATCAAGCACATACTACAGCAGGAGTAGAAGCGGTCTCTAATAATTTAAAAACAAGTTTTTTAGATTATGTGAATGATTTAAATTCAAACAACAAATACTGGAATCCAGATACTCACTATATTGAATGGTATGTAATAAAATATCAAGGAAATGATTCCAAATGGCATATAGATGGTGCTATTAGAGACAGAAGTAAAGTTTCACTAGACTATAGACCTAATTGCAATGATTATACAGGTCATTTTCCTGATAGTGAACAGTATACGCCAGGTACGATGGCTGCTGTTAGTGGCGCAGGAACGATGACCAGGCCGGGTTATATTTTTAATGGCTGGGATACGGAGCGAGAAGGTACTGGTGTAAGGTATTATGAGAATGATAGAATAAAAATGACCCAAAGTGTAATTTTATATGCACAGTGGATAGAAAAAAATACTGTATCGATATACTATAAAGCCGTAGATACAGAACCTAATGTTACTGGAGGTGAAGTATCAAATAAAAGTGAGAACTTGAATCCGGATACTGGCATTGCAGCAGGATCTACAGCAAAAGCCTATCGGGGATATCGTTTCGTAGGTTGGTTTAAAGAGGCAGAAGCTATCAATAAAATCACAGAAAATAATACTTTAAGTCCTCAAAGACCGGAAGAAGGCTGGATTAATAATACTACTTTCTATGCGGTATTTGCCAAAGATTATAGCAAGACTTTTAATTATACAATAGAATATTATAAGGATGGTGAGGACCAACCATTTGAAACAGTTGGCCCAAAGCAAGTATACCAGTATGCTCCAGAAGTAAGAGAAGTATCTTATGATAATAAGCCACAAGGCTATCGGGTGGATATGAATGCTTCGACAGTACTCCCATTTACTGTCAGTGAAACAGACAATATAATAAAGGTTTATTATGTGACAGATGAAACTCAAAAAAATTTTGCATATAAGATCAACTACTATATAAAAGGAGGAACGACGAAAGTTCCGGGTATTGAAACGAATCCTGTAACCGGAAAAGGCTATGTCAATCAAGTAGTTAAAATCGAGCATCCGGTAGTTACAACAGGCTATAAGGTAATGGCGGGACAGCCGACCAGTCTGGTTGTACGGGGGGATGGAAAATCTGAAGAAACTGTATATTATGAGATCGATGAGAGCCAGAAAGATTTTGCATACAAGATCAATTACTTTATAAAGGGGGGAACCACAAAGGTCCCAGGAATTAATCCAAACCCGGTAGTAGGAAAAGGTTATATTAATGAAGAAATACTGGTTGAGCATCCAAATGTAACCACGGGATATAAGGTAATGGAGAATCAGCCGACCAAACTGATTGTAAAAGAAGACGGGACGGCAGAAACTACGGTATTTTATGAAATCGATGAAGGCCAGAAAAATTTTGCTTATAAGATCAATTACTTCATTAAGGGAGGAACTACAAAGGTTCCGGGAATCGAACCCAATCCAGCAGAGGGAAAGGGATATATCAATGAAGTAATAAAGGTTAAACATCCAACGGTTACCACTGGATATAAGGTAATGAAGGATCAGCCGACCAGTTTGCTTGTAAAGGAAGACGGAACGGCAGAAACCACAGTGTTTTATGAAATCGATGAGAGCCAGAAAGATTTTGCATACAAGATTAACTACTTCATCAAGGGAGGAACCACGAAGGTTCCAGGAATTGATCACAATCCGGTAGAAGGAACAGGTTATATCAATGAAGTAATTACAGTAAAACATCCAACGGTTACCACGGGATATAAAGTAATGAAAGATCAGCCGACCAGCCTGATTGTAAAAGAAGACGGGACGGCAGAAACAACGGTATTTTATGAAATCGATGAGAGCCAGAAAGATTTTGCATACAAAATTAACTACTTCATCAAGGGAGGAACCACGAAGGTTCCAGGAATCGAACCCAACCCGGTAGTAGGAAAAGGCTATATCAATGAAATAATTACAGTAGAGCAACCAATCGTAACAACAGGCTATAAGGTTATGGAGAATCAGCCGACCAGTCTTATGGTAAAGGAAGATGGAACAGCGACGGCGACTGTATATTATGAAATAGACGAGAGTCAAAAAGACTTTGCGTATAAGATCAACTATTTCATAAAAGGTGGAACCACTAAGGTCCCGGGAATAAATCCAAATCCAGTAGAAGGTAATGGGTATATTAATGAAGTTATTACAATTGGGCACCCAATAGTTACCACAGGATATAAGGTTATGAAGGGGCAGCCAACCAGCCTTGTTGTAAAAGCAGATGGAACAGCAGAAGAAACTGTATACTATGAGGCAGATGAGGCGCAGAAGGACTTTGCATATAAGATCAATTACTTTATAAAAGGAGGAACCACGAAAGTTCCAGGAATAGATCCCAACCCGATTGAAGGAAAGGGTTATATTGATGAAGTTATCACGATTGAACATCCAACAGTCAAAACCGGATATAAGGTTATGAAGGACCAGCCGGCTAACCTTATTGTAAAAGCAGATGGAAAGGCTGAAGCAACTGTATATTATGAAATCGATGAGAGCCAGAAGGATTTTGCATATAAAATCGACTACTTCATCAAGGGAGGAACTACAAAGGTTCCGGGAATTAATCCTAATCCTGTAGAAGGAGAAGGACATATCAATGAAGTAATTACAATTGATCATCCGACAGTAACAACCGGTTATAAGGTAATGGAAGATCAGCCCACGAGCCTGATTGTGAAGGAAGATGGAACAGCAAAAGCAATTGTGTATTATGAAGTAGATGAGAATCAGAAAAACTTTGGATATAAAATTAACTACTTCATAAAAGGGGGAACCACGAAGGTTCCAGGAATTGATCCCAATCCGGTAGTAGGAAAAGGCTATATAAATGAAAAGATACTGGTTGAGCATCCAATCGTCACAACAGGCTATAAGGTAATGGAAAATCAGCCAACCAGCCTCGTAGTAAAAGAAGATGGAACGGCCGAAGTTACGGTATATTATGAAGTGGATCATAAACAGAAGAATTTCGGATACAAGATTAACTACTTTATAAACGGAGGAACTACTAAAGTACCTGGAATCAGTCCTAATCCAGTAGAAGGAAAAGGTTATATTAACCAGGTGATTCCAATTGATCATCCGGAGGTGGATACGGGATATAAGGTGTGTGAGGATCAGCCAAGAGTTCTAATAGTGAAAGAAGATGGAACGGCAGAGGCGAATGTATTTTATGAGGTAGATAAGGGGCAGAAGGATTTTGCATATAAGATTAACTACTTTATAAAAGGAGGAACCATAAAGGTTCCGGGAATCGAACCCAATCCAGTAGAAGGAAAGGGCTATATCAATGAAGTCATTGCGGTTGAACATCCAGTAGTTACTACAGGATATAAGGTTATGAAGGAGCAGCCGACCAGTCTGATTGTAACGGAAGACGGAACGGCAGAAACAACGGTATTTTATGAGATAGATGAAAGCCAAAATAATTTCTCATATAAGATCAATTATTTTATAAAAGGAGGAACCACGAAGGTTCCAGGAATTGATCCCAATCCGGTAGAAGGAACAGGTTATATCAATGAAGTGATTACAGTTGACCATCCGACAGTAACAACGGGGTATAAAGTAATGAAGGATCAGCCAACCAGTCTTATAATAAAAGAAGATGAAAAGGCAGAGGCAACTGTATATTACGAGATCGATGAGAGCCAGAAAGATTTTGCATACAAGATCAACTATTTCATTAAGGGAGGAACCATAAAGGTTCCGGGAATTGAACCAAACCCAGTAGAAGGAAAAGGCTATATCAATGAAGTAATTACAGTAGAGCATCCAGTCGTCACCACGGGCTATAAGGTAATGGAGAATCAGCCGGCCAGTCTTGTAGTGAAAGAAGATGGAAAGACAGAAGCTACCGTATATTACGAGGTCGATGAGAGCCAGAAAGATTTTGCATACAAGATCAATTATTTCATTAAGGGAGGAACCACAAAGGTTCCAGGAATTGATCCAAACCCGGTAGAAGGAAAGGGCTTCATCAATGAAGTTATCAATATCAAGCATCCATTAATAACTACAGGATACAAGGTAATGGAAAATCAGCCAACCAGTCTTGTTGTAAGAGAAGATGGTACCTCAGAGGCGACAGTATATTATGAGGTAGATGAAGAACAGAGAGATTTTTCATATAAGGTTAATTATTTTATACAAGGAGGGACTACGAAGGTTCCTGGAATAGAGCCAAATCCAGTAGAAGGTAACGGATATATCAATGAAGTGATTACAGTCGATCACCCAGTGGTCAACACAGGTTATAAAGTGATGAAGAATCAACCAATCAGTCTTATTGTAAAAGCGGACGGAACGGCAGAAGCTACTGTTTATTACGAAGTGGATAAAGAACAAAAATTCGATTATGAAATCTACTACTATATTTATGGTGGAACTGACGCTGTTCCAGGAATTACACCGAATCCATTTAAAGGAAAGGGATATCTTGGAGAAGAAATTAATATTATTCATCCAAATGTTAGTTCTTATGGATATAGGGTGATGAAAGATCAGCCGGATAAATTAGTCATTAATGGGCCGGAAAAGACTACGCAGATCATCTATTATGAACTTCGAAATGATTTAATAACTACAATTAATTATTATTATGACAATGTGAAAGCAGACAGTGAAACACTTAGAAACTTTAATGCAATCTATGGCGATTTAATTCTAAAAGATATATTAATAGAAAACGAAGTGACTCGCTTGGATGGAAAGCATTATGTTTTAGACGGAATTGATGGTCGGGATAAAAGAGTAACTGTAAAAGCTAATGATAACGTTGTCAACATCTACTACGCCCTTGACGAAAAAGGCGCCGGACCGGATCCCAATAAGCCGGACCAGATTCCGGATAAGTACCAGATAACCTTTACTTATACTGCATCTGCAAATGGTAAGGTGGAAGGACGTCTGGAAGAAGTAGTTACAAGGGAGAAAGAGGCAGATGGCAGCTTCAGTACGACAAATCCGGCGTATCCGGAGGCGTTGGTGACAGCATCGGCGGACAGCGGATACAGATTCGTGAACTGGACCTCCAGTGAAGTGGGAACCGTTGATGGTGAGCCGGTAAGCACATTTGCGGCTGAAGCAGATATCAGGAAAGCCGGTTTTACGACAGATTCCATTTTCACAGCACATTTTAATGCAAAAGATGATACAACTTACAGAGTGGAGTACTACTACGAATCCCAGGGCAGGTATCCTGCATCTACAGATAACTATGAAATCAGAACGGGCAAGACCGATGCAGCCGTATCTGTTGCAGACAGTGACAAAGTGAAGGCAGGATATGTATATGATACGACGGCATCAAATGTAGAAAGCGGGATTGTTAAGGGAGACAATAGCCTGGTATTAAAACTCTACTTTAAACAGCAGTTTACAGTAACTTATCGGCCGGGAGATCACGAATTCTTTACAGAGCAGGTGATTGGCGGAATATCTTACGGCGATAAGACGCCGGAATTTACAGGCATAATGGATATCAGAGGAAAATACGTATTCAATGGCTGGAAACCGGTTGTTGCAGAGAACGTAACAGAAAACGCAGTGTATGTGGCACAGTGGAAGTATACGGGCAGCAGTGACGGCGGAAACAGCGGAGGCGGCAATACCCCGAACCCAGATCGTCCATACGTTCCAGGAGGTCCAGGTGAAACCGTAACTGTTGAGCCGGGAGATGTACCTTTGGCGAATCTGCGTGAAAGCGGCCCGGCAGATAATTTAATCCTGATCGATGATGGCAATGTACCGCTTGCCGGTCTTCCTAAAACCGGTGACCGCACAGGAGCACACGCAGGATTGGCAGCACTGCTTTCCGGATTCCTGCTGGCAGCGTTTACCGTGCTGAGCAGCAAGAAGAGGGAAGAAGAGAAGTAAAGCTTTACAATAAAAATGATTAAAAAGGCGAAGGCCTGGCAGAAGTAATAATCTGTCAGGCCTTCGCCTTTTATGTCGAGAATCTTTTAAAAAAATCAAATATTCTATTAAAAATAAGTGAATTTTTATATTTTTACGCTATAACTAAGTCTCTAATTTCTGCCATCTTAAGTATTTCGTTATTCTTTCTTTTAGGCAAAGTTTTGTCCGCCTAAATTTTTTCGTGAAGTAAATTTATGACCTTATTTTCGCTTATGTAACGAAAAGTTATGAAAATCACGATATATAACACAATATAGGGTGCATCAAACAACAAAAATTAAAAAATATAGGGGGTGAATAGAAAATACAGATTAAAAGATAAAGACAATATTGTATAGACTAAAGGCTGCATCCATGATGTGAATGCTAAAAAAATAGCGAAAAGTAAGAAATAGTACATATAATTTATTTTATTATACAGTTATTTTGATTTTTTAAATTTATTTTATTTCCATATCTTACAAAAACATTAATTATAAAAGCATTATACAGCGCCATGGTCACAAAACGGTTACATTTCAAGATTTTTCCATAATTTATTTTTGCTTTTTTGCTTTTTTTAATACCAGGTTGGCTGTTTTAAAACTCATAAAATAAATTATAGGAAGGTGAATAAATTGTCGATAGCAAAAATGAGCATGATTCATAATTCATATCGCTATTTTACCATTTCCGTAGATAAATACGAAGATCGATGTATGAAGGGAGTTATCTATCATGCGGGAAAAACTCCGGGAATCCGATATGATAATTTCCTTGAAATGATAATTCAAATGAATCGTATTTTTGACAGCATGTCATGTCCCAAACAGGCTATGGAACTGAGGCGATTTACAGGAATAGAGTATCCGGAGCCGGTAATACGGGAATGCAACCGGTATCAGAATGGCAGAATGGCGACGTTTCAGATTTATGTAAAATTTCGCTATAACGCCAGTTGGCAGGGAGACATTACCTGGCTGGAAGGTGAACAGACAGAAAGCTTTGAAAGTCTTTTGCAGATGCTTCAGATGATTGATCGAATCTTTACCGGTCAATCGAAGGAGAGAGGAACGAGGGTCACAAAAATCTGCCAGATTGCGATTAATTCCTGCGAAAAGGGATTGGTGACAGGAAGAGTACAAAACGCTTTTATCAATCATCTGGAGCGATTTAAAGGAACCATTGGTCTGGCTGATGCTATGGTACGTCTGTTTGAAGCAGGCGTTGGAGAAAATGATTCCGGAAAATCTCTGGAAGGAAAAATTATTTCAGAGGAAACCTGGGATTCTTATCGTTTAGGCGGGAAGGAAGCGACCTTCCTGATTAAGATCCTGTTCAGGGAACACTCAACCTGGCAGGGAGTAATTTACTGGCGTGAAACCGGTGAGAAACAGGCTTTCAGAAGCTTTTTGGAGATGATCATGTTGATAGCTTCAGCATTAGAAAGCGGTAAGGAAGAGAGTGAGTTTGAAGATAGATTTACAACAACTAATAATAGAGAAAAAGCCCGGATGGAAGGGTAAGGAAGGAGAGAAAGTATGAAAGGACTTAGAAAAAAGTTCAGACGAGGGCTTGCCGCGTTCCTGGCATTTGTTCTGACCATGACCTCCGTGAATACGGTGTCACTGGCAGATGTATCAAATGCACTGGAAACAGAAAAAGCTACCTTTGTCATGAGCGGAGAAGATATAGTGGAATCCGCTCAGGCTGCTATTGATAGTGGCAGTACCTTTACTTACGAGGATCTCGGAATCGAGGAGACAGGAAGTACAGCGAAAGAGTATCAGAAGCTATTTACAAATGGCACAGTATATGAAATCGCCCCTTCTTATGACCTGGACGAAGAGGAAAACGCAGACGGAGCGAATCTCCGGATGTTTATCCGAGTAAAAGGTGAAACAGAAGGATATCAGATAACTGGTGAGGAAGAAATTATTTTCCTTTATATCAATGACTCTGAATCCAAAATTGCATTTCGTTCCAGAATTGATGATTATGTAACGGATAAGGTTACGGTTAAAGGAAATTCTTCTTTGGCAGAAACCGAAAAGCCGGTACTCGATGAGAATGGAAATGCAATAGAAGGCGATAAGCCGGCACAAACTCCGGAAGAATCCACTGAACCCAGTGGGGAAACCGGAAGCGTAGAAGAAACGAAGGAGCCGGAGACTGAGGCACCGGCACAGGAACCGGAAGAATCGATGCAGGAACCGGAGACGGAGGTACCAACGCAGGAACCGGAAACAACAGCACCGGCAGAAGATCCGAAGACAGAGGCTCCTACGCAGGCAGAAACCGAAAAACCAACACAGGCCCCGGTACAGGAACCGGAAACACAGGCCCCAGTGCAGGAGCCAGAGACACAGGCACCGGAAACTGATGCGGCAACACAGGCGCCGGAAGTGCAGGAACCAGATACAGAAGCTCCGGCACAGGAACCGGAACCAGAAGCACCGGCACAGGAACCAGAGACGGCAGATACAGGAAATGAAACCGCGTCTATAATAAGAAACAACACCTACGTATTGACAACTGCAATTGAGCCGACTTCAGAAGAATCAGACGTATCAATTGTAGAGGAAGAGGTTTCGAAAGCAGATAGCCCGAAAGAGGATACAGAAGCAAATACGTCTGCCGATAATCCGGTTACAGTAAGCACAGGAAGTAATGCGGATAAAGGTGATCATGCCGATCATGAAGAGAATAAACCTTCAGAGAAAATCGAAGGCAAGACCTATGGCCATGTATTACTCAATGAAGAAAGTTATGCGAAAGCATATGTAACGACCCTTGATAAAATGGGGATATCTGTTGAAGCAGCAGAAGGATTCACTCTTACGATTCATCATAATGCATTTTATAATGATAAAGATATATCAGAGGATGAAGTGATTAGAGGTCTGAAGGAAGGAGATGTGATTAATCCGGCGGATTATGCATGGGATAAAGATTTTCTTACCTATGCGGGGAGCAGTCAGGATAATATTGTTATAAGCAGTCAGACTGAGAACAGAGTAGATTTATATTATAATGCAATAGCTGAAGAAAAAACAGAAGATGAGGTGAGAATTACAGGCGCTATCCCCAGAAGCTATTTTCGATCGGTAAAAGCAGATGATAATACTACACCTGGTAAGGTATTTCCAACGAAAACAGCAGAGTGGGTAGATGAAGCGAATGGCATTGGCAAGATTGATTTTACGATATATGGAAACCCAATTAGACGAGGCAGTGATGTAGTTTTAGTTATTGACAGCTCCGGCAGTATGGAGGGAGAAAAATGGTCAACAGCTAAGAATGCAGCTAAAGGGTTCATAGATAATTTATATCAGAATAAAGATGGGGTTGTATCTGACGATAGAATTGCTATTGTTGATTTTGACAGCTCGGCAAAGGCTTATCCTGGTATAAATAATGGATCAGAGACTTTTTTAAAGGTTGATGACAAAATTACGGTAAATAAAAAAAATTATTCAGCAACAAATTATTTTAAATCATATGTTTTGGATTCCCAAATGAAAGATAAAGGCGGAACAGACTATGATAAAGCATTACAAACAGCTCAGAGCGTTATTAATAATCGTAGGGATAGCTCCAGACCAGCATATATTGTATTCATGAGTGATGGAGAACCTAATGGTGAGTGGGTTTTTGATTGGCTGAACACTTATTATGATTATTATGACGGTCAAGAAGTAGCATCAGAACTTAAAAATAACGGTGTAACCATTTATTCTATTGGGTTAAATATTGGCTCTGATAATTTTACTGATTTCATTGTCCCATTAGCTTCCGATCCTGCATCAACATATGCTAAAAATATAGTTAATACAAGCGATCTGGTAGGCATCTACAACGCCATCGCCAGCTCCATCAAAATCGCCGGAACAGAAGCGGCAATTACAGACGTCATCAACACAGAAGCGTTTGAGATTGCAACGGATTACAACGATGGCATGTGGTATGAAGCAAGCACAGGCACCGTAAGCAAGAGTTCCGATAATAAGACGGTTACATGGGATTTCGGTAATATTTCCGCCAATAAGGAAACCCTTACTATCTATATTAAAGTAAAGGATACGGTACCAGGCGGCACCGCACCGGATACCAACAAAGAAGCAAAAGTAGATTACACGGATCCAAATGAACAGTCCCAGACTCAGGATATACCGAGCCCCAACCTGGCAGTTGGAGATGTTGGCACCATCACATTAAACTATTACCTGGTTAATGAAGACGGTATTACAATCAACGGAACCGGCGAAGCGATTGATTTTGCACGCCGCCAGCAGCTGGGAACCAAACTTTACGGGGATGCACCTCAGGAGTTTGGCAGCTATACCGTGAATGCACCATCGACCATTGAGTACAATGGTATCAAATATCAGTATGTAGCGGCAAGTGCATCTAAGGATGGAAGTGCGAATCCTTCAAATGTAGAGCTTAGCCCTGCCAAGAAGGCTGTTAATCTGTACTATGGCTATCAGGAAATCAAAGATGTCACAGTAACCTTTCACGGCAACGGAGGCACGCCAAGCGTTAGCAGCGTGACCGTGCCAAAGGATACCGCTTTAGGCGGCCAGATAGCAACCGCAGCAAGAGAGGATCACAATTTCCTTGGCTGGAATACAGCAATGGATGGCTCCGGCAGCGCGTTCACTTCCAACACGATCGTTACAGATAACATTACTGTATACGCACAGTGGCAGAAAAAACAGGCGCTGACCATCAAAGCAGCCGATACAGAAAAAGTTTATAATGGTGAAATGCAGTATGCATCGGAAACAGGATACGAATCGACTGGTTTAAAAGCAGGTCACAGAATTACTAACATAAAAGCCAGTGGTTCCGGACGTGATGTTAAGGAAGATGGCTATCCAATCACCATTACAGGTAGTGTAAAAGTTGTAAATGAATCGGGTGTCGATGTAACACATGAATACACGATTACAAAAGAACCGGGAACTTTGACAATTAAACCAAAAGAAGTGACAATTACGGTAGATAACAGTTCAAAGGCCTATGGTTCCCTGGACCCGAAGTTCACCGGTAAAGTAGAAGGCCTCGTAAACGAAACAGACCTTGGCACCGTATCATTTGTGAGAATAAATGAGGCTGAGGAAGTCGATGTTTACAAGGAAGTACTCGCTGCAAAGTATAAAGCAAATAAAAACTATACTGTAACAGAGCACAGAGGCGACTTTGAAATCAAGGTAGCTACGATGCCGGGAGCGTCTTTATCGGCTAAGGGCGGCAGCTGGGAATACGATGGAAATGCACATTACGCAGCAGCAACTCTTAATAAGGCGGATGGCTATACCGTATATTACAAAGTGAATGACGGTGACTGGACAGTAAACCCGCCGAGTGTAACAGCGGTATCAGAAGGTATTGTAACGGTATCTGTAAAAGCAACGAAACATGGCTATGTAGACCTGGGGACTGAGAATGTCACGCTGCAGATAACACCGAAGCCAGCAACAATTACAGTAAAAAATGCAGAAAAGACCTTTGGAGAAAGCGATCCAACCTTTGAGGGAACCGTACAGGGACTTGTAAATAGTACAGATCTTGGAACGGTTACTTATAAACGATCGAATGATACCGAGAGCGTGGGAACGTATAATAAAGTCCTGATTCCAGAATACACAGTAAACACCAATTATAAGGTAACTGTAAATCCAGGTGATTTCAAAATTAATCCGGCAAAGGATCCTGAGGCGGACTTAAAGATCGCCGGAGGCAGCTGGCCGTATGACGGAAAAGAGCATAAAGTAAAGCTGAATGTCATAGATTCTGCACTGGCTGCACTGAAGAGATATACGATTGAATACAGTACGGACGGAGGCCAGACCTGGTCTAAAAATGTACCGGGAGTGACCAATGTATCCGACGGAACACTTACCGTTATTGCAAGAGGTACTCGCGAAGGTTATGAAACGCTGAAATCGAATGAAGTTACGATTTCAATTACGCCGGCGCCGGTAACGATTGTTGTTGACAATGCAGAAAAGTTCTATAATGACCTGGATCCGGCATTTACAGGAAAGATAAACGGACTTGTAAAAGCGGGAGATCTTGGAAACGTAACCTACAGCAGAACCAATGCCGATGAAGAAGTAGGCGTATATCAGAACGTATTAACTGCAAACTTTTATATAAATAACAACTATACAGTAGAGATAGAAAAGGGCAATTTCGAAATTAAGAGCGCATCACTCGAAAGCGCAGTGCTAACTGCGAAAGGCGGAGAGTGGACTTATGATGGAAATGCACATGCCGCCACAGCTGCATTGGAACATGCACCCGGCTATACAATCTATTATAAGACCGGAAACAGCGGCTGGACTACAGAAGCACCGAGTGTGACAAACGTAGCAGATGGGCTTGTAACAGTATCGGTTAAAGCAGAACGCCATGGATACGAAGCCCTGGAGGCAGAGGATGTAACGCTCAAAATACTGCCGAAGGAAGTCATCATCCAGGTAAAGAATGCAGAGAAGTTCTTTGATGAGCCGGATCCAAAATTCGAAGGAACCGTGTCAGCGTTAGTAAACCAGGAAGACCTTGGAACGGTAACGTATACCAGAGAGAATACGGAAGAAGCAGTTGGCAACTACCCGAAAGTATTGACAGCAAACTATACTTCAAATGGTAACTATGAAGTGACCATTAAAAAGGGCGATTTTGAAATCAAGACAGCGACTTTGGAAGGTGCTTCTCTAAGCGCAGACGGCGGAAGCTGGACGTATGATGGAAAAACGCATTACGCCAACGCAGAACTTACAAATGCGGATAACTACACCATCTATTATCGTGTAGGAGATGGTGAATGGACGACGGAAATACCAGGTGTTACCAATGTATCAGAAGGCGAATTGACAGTATCTGTGAAGGCAACGAGAACCGGCTACGTGGATCTTGTGACAGAAGATGTCAAACTTGTCATTACACCAAGAGACGCGACTATCACTGTAAATGATGCAGAAAAATTCTACGACGAAAAAGATCCGTCATTTACAGGAACAGAGACTAATCTGGTAAAGGCGGGAGATCTGGGAACGGTTACTTACCGCAGGACCAACGATGACGAGGAAGTAGGAACCTATAAAAAGGTATTGACGGCAGATTATACCGCCAATGGCAACTATAAAGTAACCATAGTAAATGCAGATTTTACGATTAAAACTGCTTCTATCGCAGGTGCGAAATTAACCGCGGCCGGCGGAAGCTGGATCTACGATGGCGAGGCCCATGCAGCAGCCGGAAGAGTTGAGAACGCAGACGGCTACACTGTATACTATAAAGTCGGAGACGGCGAGTGGACCACAGAGGCCCCGAGTGTAACCAATGTACTGGACGGAACCGTGACAGTATCCGTAAAGGCGACAAGAACGGGTTATGAAGAACTGACGACTGACGCGGTTGCTCTGGAGATCATTCCGAAAGATGCAGCCATTGTCGTAGACGATGCAGATAAGTTCTTTGATGAAGCAGATCCGAAGTTTACAGGAACCGTGACAGGACTTGTAAAGGAAGGTGATTTAACAGGGCTGACCTACATCAGAACAAATAAAGACGAGGCAGTCGGCATTTATCCGGAAGTACTGGCAGCAGCCTATATAGAAAATCCGAACTACAATGTAACCGAGCACAGGGGAACGTTTGAAATCAAGACAGCGACCATGAAGGATGCCAAAGTGACGGCAGACGGCGGAAGCTGGGTATACGATGGAGCGGCACATGCGGCGACAGCATCTCTTAAGAACGCAGACGGCTATACCGTATATTACAAGGCTGGAGACGGCGAATGGACCACGACAGCACCGAGCGTCACCAACGTGGCAGAAGGGATCGTAACCGTATCCGTCAAGGCAACGAAAACCGGATATACAGATTTAACGGCTGAAGACGTAACCATTCAGATCACAAAGAAGCCGGCAACGATCACGGTAAACAATGCGGAGAAGTTCTTTAACGAGGCAGATCCGGCATTTACCGGAACCGTAACAAAACTGGTAGCAGACGGTGATCTCGGAACGATAACCTATGTGAGAACCAATGACGCGGCAGGTGTGGGAACGTATGAGAAGGTACTGGATGCAGTTTACACAGACAACACAAACTACGAAGTAACCGTAAAACGCGGCGACTTTAAGATTAAAGAAGCGAAGGACCCGGAGGCAGATCTTAAGATTGTCGGAGGAAGCTGGGTATATGACGGAGATGAGCACAGAGTAAAACTGGATGTCATCGATTCCGTTCTGGCAGCACTGAAGAAGTATAAGATCGAATACAGTACGGACGGAGGAAATACCTGGTCTGAGACAGTACCGGGAGTCACCAATGTAGCAGATGGAACCGTAACTGTGATTGCAAGAGGTACCCGTGAAGGTTATGAGACCCTGGTATCCAATGAGACAACAATCCAGATCACAGCCAGAACCGCAACGATCCGGGTACATGACGCGGAGAAGTTCTTCGATGAATCTGACCCGGCATTTACGGGAACAGAAGAGAACCTGGTAAAAGCAGGGGATCTCGGAACCGTAATCTACAGAAGAACAAACGCAGACGAAGCAGTAGGAACCTATCCCGAAGTACTGACCGCGGACTACACGGCAAACAGCAACTATATTGTAAATGTAGTAAATGGAGACTTCGAAATCAGGACCGCATCCATAAAAGATGCAAAGCTGGAAGCAGCCGGCGGAAGCTGGATCTATGACGGAGCAGCCCACGCGGCCTCCGGAAATGTAACGAACGCAGACGGCTACACAGTATACTACAAAGCAGGCAATGGCGAGTGGACCACCGAGGCCCCGAGCGTCACCAATGTACTGGAAGGAACTGTCACCGTATCTGTGAAGGCTGTGAGAAGCGGCTATGCAGATTTAACGACAGAGGATGTAACCCTTAAGATTACACCAAGGGAAGCAGCCATCACAGTGGATCATGCGGAGAAGTACTTTGATGAGCAGGATCCGGAGTTTACCGGAACGGCAGCAAACCTTGTGGCGTCCGGAGATCTGGGAACCATTACCTACAGAAGAACCAACACAGAAGAGGCAGTAGGAACCTATCCGAAGGTACTGACAGCAGATTATGAGTCAAACAGCAATTACATTGTAACCGTAGTGAAGGGAGACTTTGCCATTAAGACCGCGATCCTTGAAGACGCAGTGCTGACAGCAGCAGGAGGAAGCTGGACCTATGACGGAGCCGCCCACGAGGCAGCCGCTAAGCTTGAGCATGCACCTGGTTACACGATTTATTATAAGGCTGGAAACGGTGAATGGAGTACCGAAGCACCAAGCGTTACCAATGTAGCAGATGGAACCGTAACGGTATCTGTGAAGGCGACGAAAAACGGTTATGAGGACTTGACGGCTGAAGATGTAACGATTCGCATAACAGCAAGGCCGGCAACCATTGTTGTAGATAACAAATCCAAATCTTATAGTGACATTGACCCATTATTTACGGGTCAGATACAGGGATTGATATCCGACGGAGATTTAGGGACTGTAGTTTACCACAGACTTGACGCGGATAAGAACAAAGAGGCGGTTGGCGCTGACATTACACTGACTGCAAGCTACAGCGATAATTCCAACTATAAGGTAGAGGTGAAGAACGGTAAGCTGGATATCATTGCATTAAATACGAATACCGTTAATGTAACCGGAGAAACCGTAACGTATGATGGAAAGACACATGGACTGAGAGAAGTAACCGCACTGAAGGAAGGCTCTACGATTCTTTACTCCGTGGATAATCAGAACTTTAGTGAGACAGTGCCTGTCTTTACAGAAGCGGGCAACCACACCGTCTATGTGAAGGCTGTCAATCCGAATTATCACGACACAGCCGTTGTAACAGGTATTGTAGTCATTCAGAAACGTGCATTATCCATTACAGCAGCCAGCGCGGAAAGAAAATACAACGGAACAGAATTAACCGCACCGACCGCATCGATCACAGACGGAACGCTTGCAGACGGCCAGACACTGACGGCAGTTAAAGTGACAGGTTCACAGACCTCAGTTGGCAGCAGCGAGAATATAGCCAGTGATGCAGTGATCATGGCAGATAATGCAGAAGTTACCTCCAACTATAATATCACTTATTTAGCAGGCACCCTTAGAGTAACCTCAGGCAGCAGCGGAGGCGGTGGAGGCGGAGGCGGCAATACTCCGAATCCTGATAAGCCATACGTGCCGGGGGGACCTGGAACTGATCCGGGAACAGTAACGATTGAACCGGGTGACGTACCGTTGGCAAACTTACCGGAAAGCAGTTCGTCTGATAACTTAATACTGATTGATGACGGCAATGTACCGCTTGCAGGTCTTCCGAAGACCGGTGATCGTGCAGGTGCACACGCAGGATTAGCAGCACTGCTGTCTGGATTCCTGCTGGCAGCATTTACAGCGCTGAGCAGCAAGAAGAGGGAAGAAGAGAAGTAAAGATTGCGATATGAAATGTGTTATTACGCAAATGGCGGCGGCCTGGCAGATGTTATGATCTGTCAGGCCGCCGCCATTTGTAGGAATTAATTGCCGAGCTGCTTATTTTCCCGTCAGAAGCTCCACCTGCGCTACTACCTGTCCGATGTACACGCTCAGCGGCAGCTCCTCACAGCCAACCACGTAGTGATTGCATTTGTTCACCGGAATCAGGATTTTCTTAGCCTGGCTGGAGCCGATGGCTTCCGCCATGACCGGTGTGATCTCGCCGAGCAGGGAGTTCGGGATTACGATGCCGATGGGCCCGATAATAATGTCCGCGCTGCGGCTGGCCACTACCACGGGGTTTTCACCGGTTGCACCGGCGTCCGCACCGGCTTTCAGCATGGAGGAGGTGGCGATGGAGTTGGTTCCGATTGCGGTTATTTCAAGTTCCGGATGGGACTTTTTTAACTGGACAATAACGGCGTGTCCCATCTTGCCGCCCTGCCCGTCGATTACGATAATTTTCATTTGTAGGTTCCTTTTCAATGAGATATGATTTTCTTATTTATTATAAAACATTCCTGGCGTGTTTACAAGAAAAGGGTATGAATTTTGAAGTGTCTCCCTTTTCCCTGTTTACGGAAGGGCTTACTTTGTAGTATAATATGGAATTATAAATCCAATAAAAATTCCGGAATCGCAGATCCGGCAATCTGATAACCAATTATAATGTGCATAGACCAACAATTACAAAAAACAGGAGGAATACATCATGTATGTAGAAAACAAAAATGTTCCGCTTACAGACTTAGGCGGCGGTGTTGTGCGGAAGGTACTGGCCTACAGCGAGAATTTAATGAATGTGGAGCTGAAGTTTGAAAAGGGAGCGATCGGTGCAAAACACAGCCATCCTCATGAGCAGATCGGTTATATTATATCCGGTTCCCTGTTATTTCAGGAGGAAGGCAAGGAAGACAAGGTTCTGGTAACAGGAGACAGCTATTACGTTGAGCCGGATGTGGTGCACGGTGTGGTAGCGTTGGAAGAGACCATGCTGCTGGATATCTTTACACCAATGAGAAAAGATTTCGTGGAATAAAGAACCATAACAAGGGAGAAGTCCGGGAAACAGTTTCATTTCCCGGACTTCTTCCTTATTTCTCCTTATGAGGCAGTCTGCCGCGTAAGAAGCGTTTCTTTAATTTACTCCAGTTAAACGGTATTACCGGATAGATATAGCTCTTGCCTGCAATCGTCTTGTTAAATACGACAGCACAGACGGATAGTATGACTCCGATGGCAAATCCCCAGTAATTAAAGAGGGCGGTGAGCACCAGAAGGATCATTCGCATGAATTTGAATGCATAGCCCAGCTCGAAGCTGGCCTGGGAGTAGTTTGCAACGGTGACGAAGGCCATATAGAGCATGGTTTCACTGTTAAACCAGCCGGATTTTACGGAGTATTCACCCAGGACGATACCGGCGATAACACTGAGCGGTGTGGTCAGCATGCTGGGCGTATTGACGGCGGCCAGCCTCAGACCGTCGATGGCAAATTCCAGTATGAGAAGCTGGAAGATGAGCGGTACATGAGGCGGTTCTGACAATTGAATGAACTCCAGCCAGGAAGGGATGACATTGGGATTCTGCATCAGCAGAAGCCACAGCGGCGTTAAATAAAGTGTCAGCACAGAGATCGCCATACGCGAAAGCCGCAGGTATGATCCCGTTACCGGCGGGAAATAGTAATCGTCGGCTTCTTCAATAATGTCGAAGACAGACGAAGGCAGAATCATGGCGGCAGGAGAGTTATCTACCAGAATGATGATATTTCCCTCCAGGATCGAGGCGGCCGCAGTGTCGGGACGCTCGGAAAATTTAAACTTCGGAAATGGATTGTACCATTTATGTGGATAAAGGCACTCTGCAAGGCTTTCCTGGTTCATGGTCAAAGCGTCGACCTCCAGCTTGTTGATCCGGTCTTTGATCATGGCGAGGAGATTTTCATCGATCCGGCCCTGCATGTAGCAGAGGGCGATGTCCGTGTGGGAGCTTTCCCCGGCGCTGGTGATCTCCATGGTGAGCTTTGGATCACGGATTCGGCGGCGGATCAGGGCCGTGTTGAAAATAAGGGTTTCCACAAACCCGTCACGGGAACCGCGAAGTACCTTGTCTTTTTCAGGCTCAGACACGCCGCGGGCCGGATAGGTGCGGCAGTCGATGGTGAAGCAGCTGTCATACCCGTCGATGAACAGACACGACACGCCCATAAGGAGCTGGCCGATCATCTCGGAATCACTCTTTACCAGTCCAACCTCTCCGTAGGGAAGGTATTTCTTGGAAAATGCATGAGCGTCTTCCGGCATGGAGTCTTCCTTCAGCGTCGAAAATGCCTGGAGTATTTTGAGCCATACCTCATCTTTGGTGAAGCCATCTATAAAATAGAGACAGGCCTCCCGCCCACCCACATGGATGACTCGGTAGACTACGTCGAAATTCGTGTCCACATTCAATTTTTCTTTCAGATAAGACATGTTATCAGAAAGCTTACTGGAAAAGTCCATATTATGGTCTCCTTTTTTTACTGTTTTGGTAGTCCGCGGATTAAGCGGCAATGAAAGGGAATAAGCGATATAGAAAGTATGCGCATTTTTGATGAAAATATGTTTCATGAAAACATGTACGTATGACAAAGACGTTTTTGCATACATTGTAGAAAAAATTGCGATAATGATTCTTCCAGCCCGGCCCTTTTTTGGTGAAATACACTAAAATGATTGACTTTTTCCATTATTGATGTTATGATTGTCCATGTGAGAAGCACAAAGGGGTGCCTTGCGTGTATGATTTCAGGCATGGGGATGCCAGAATTATAAGAACTTAATAATGTGACGGTTTTAGATCGTGACGAAGAACTGCTTTCTGTGGGGGATAAGCAGTTCTTTTTTTGTAGTAGAAAAGTACTCCTATTACATAAAAAGCCCTCTGGGCAGGAGGCGCACTGTGCGCCAGGAAAATATGGCTGCTGAAGCGACCGTGCTCCGGCGTGAGCCCGGCTTGCCGGACTCTTTCCTGGTCCATGGAAAATTTGTGATCAGGGAATCACAGCAAGTAAAATCAAGCATGAAATGCTCCGTGGCTTTATAATAACGGCAGGGTGGTTGAAACAAGGAGAACAGACGAATGTACGAGTGGCAGAAACAGATTCAAATCTTTGTCGATGAAATTGACAAATGCATCAAAAATTATAACGATGAAGCTTTGACACTGAGCTTTCTTTCCCGCAGTCTCGGTTATTCCGAATTCTATACGACGAGAAAATTTAAAGAGATATCGGGTATGCAGTTTCGGGATTACTTAAGGCTGAGGAAATTAGCCTTTGCACTAAAAGAGGTCCGGGACAGTGATAAGAGCTTTTTGGATATTGCGCTGGATTATGGTTTTTCGTCAAATGAAGCCTTTACCAGGGCCTTTAAAAGGACTTATGGCATGACGCCCAGTGAATACCGCAAAAAACCGAAGCCAGTTGTTCTGCGTACAAAAATAAACCCCTTCGACCGCTACTTATTAGGATTAGGAGAAATTGGCATGATGAAATCTACCGATGATATTAAAATTTATTTTGTAACCATACCCGCACACAAATTTCTGCACATTAAAAATTATGAGAGTAATGGATACTGGGATTTCTGGCAGAAACAGAATCTGATTCCGGGCCAGGATTACGAAACCATTTGCGGTTTACTCGACAGCATTAAGGGAAAATTAGACGATGAGGGCGGAAGTGAACCTAACAGTGGAAGCGGTCAGATCATGGCCTATATTAACGACCCGGAAGGCAGACTCTGCGACTGGGGAATCCCGCGCACCGAGTGTCACGGCGTACGGCTGCCTTATGATTATAAAGGTGAGATACCGCCGCAGATGCTGCTCATTGATGTTCCTGAAGCCGAGTATGTCGTCTTTGAACACGGTCCCTTCGATTATGAACAGGAAAACCGCAGTGTTGAGGAAAAGATTGAAGCGGCAATGGCGGCCTTTGATTATTCCGGCACCGGCTACAGCTTTGATGCCACACCGGGCAGAATCACATACTTTTACTTCAATCCGGAACAGTATTTTAAGTATATCAGACCGGTGAAAAGGTAGAGGAATGTCTACATCAGAGCAGCAAACCGTATCCCATCATACGTAAACGAATTCCCATAAGCAAAAAGATCGGGATTTTCAAAAATGAACTGTACAAAGAAAATGATATTCTGTTCAGGATTCTCTGGCTTTTTGAAATAGGTTTCATTGTCGATTAAAACGATAATCGTAAAATCTTCCAGATGAACGTGTGTAACCCGGTAATCGTCGGAATCGAGATAATCCAGCATCTGATCAAATTTTTCTTTGGGCAGTTTCGTCTCATGCTGAATCTTCGTGACGACCATCTTAAATTTTTCCATAGGTACCTCCTCATTGTGCCTGCAGTGAAGTTCGCAGAGCCTAATGGCAATGTGCCTTCAGAAATTGAAAAAAACCGCCGGAACCTAATCGTTTAGGATTCCCGGCGGTTTCGCCATGGAGACAACAGGGCTCGAACCTGCGACCTTCTACACGTCAAGCAGATGCTCTCCCAGCTGAGCTATATCTCCATATCGCTATTTTAATCGAAAGGAGCAAAAAAATCAATAGTTAGAATAAAATTTTTTAAGTTGTCTTAATTTGTATTGATGGAAGTGAGAATTTTACATATAATAGCATTAATGCGTACTTAAGGAGAGGAGTTTTTTACTATGTGGAGGAAGTTAAGAAAGAACAGGCATTTTCGGACATTTATGACGACAGTGGCGGTCATCGGTTCGGCGCTGCTTCAGACATTTGTTATTCAGGCGTTCATAAGGCCGGCTGGGCTGCTGTCCGGCGGATTTACCGGAATTGCGATCCTGATTGACCGCGTGACGTCCCTGTTCGGAATCAATCTGTCAACTTCCCTGGCCATGGTGATTTTGAATATTCCGGTGGCCTGGGCCTGCAGCAAGAGTATCAGCCGGCGGTTTACATTTTTCTCACTGCTCCAGGTATTTCTGGCCAGTTTATTTTTGAAAATATTTCACTTCTCACCGATCTTCGAGGACGTGATCCTGAATGTGATCTACGGAGGCGTGCTGTATGGTTTCTGCATCGTCCTGGCGCTGAGAGGCAATGCCTCCACAGGCGGAACGGACTTTATCGCCCTCTACGTATCCAATAAGACGGGAAATTCCATCTGGACGTCTGTATTTGTGGGAAATGTGGTGCTTTTATGTATCTTCGGAGCTATCTTCGGCTGGGATTACGCGGGATATTCGATTCTGTTTCAGTTTGTGTCCACGATGATCGTATCCACCTTCCATCACCGCTATGAGCGGGTGACACTGCAGATTACGACCTCCAAAGGCCTGGAGATGACGGACGCCTATGTAAAGATCTTCCGGCACGGCATATCCTGTGTGGATGCCATGGGCGGATACAGCAAAAAACACATGTACCTGCTTCACACCGTGGTGTCTTCCTACGAGGTGGCGGATATCATCACCCTGCTTCATGAGGTGGATGAGCATGTGATCGTCAATATGTTCCGGACCCAGCAGTTCTACGGCGGCTTTTACCGTGCTCCGATGGAGTAGGCGGAGCCTAACGGTTCCGCCTTCGAAACCCATACCAGTGGTGTTTCTTCAGCTTGGAAAACCAGTTAAAATAAAAGAAGAACAGGATCGAAGTGATGACCCATGTCAGCGGGTAGCTGAAAATAACGGTCTGAATCGTCGGACGAAGCGGTACTGCAGCCCAGATCCAGACGACACGGAGTGCACAGACGCCCAGACAGGTGATAATCATGGGAATCCAGCAATCACCGACGCCTCGCAGAGAACCGGAATAAATCTCGATGCAGACGTAGGTGAAAAAGGTCGGAACCAGATACTGCAAGATCTCGGTTCCTTTTTCGATAACCGCCGCGTCCGTGGTAAACAGCAGATAGATATAGCTGCCGCCACAGTACAGCAGGACGCTTAACAGGAAGGTGGCGGCAAAGCTCATGGCCAGACACACGCGGACGCCCTTGTGAACCCTGTCCTTTTTCCCGGCGCCGTAGTTCTGTCCAACGAATGTGGT
>NZ_JBKVCZ010000031.1:0-321 GCF_046966825.1 Hungatella sp.
TGAAGGTGGACGTCATACTCCTTTCTTCAACAACTACAGACCTCAGTTCTACTTCAGAACAACTGACGTAACTGGTGTATGTGATCTTCCAGAAGGCGTAGAAATGTGTATGCCTGGCGATAACGTAGAGATGACTGTAGAACTGATTCATCCAGTAGCTATGGAGCAGGGTCTTCGTTTCGCTATCCGTGAAGGCGGCAGAACCGTTGGATCAGGAAAAGTTGCTACAATCATTGAGTAATCATGCGTAAGCAATAAGCAGTGCAAATAATGCGCAAGCATTGAGCAGTGCAAAAATAAATGTGAAAGTGCCCAGAGGAG